>CAYSZN010000353.1:0-4777 GCA_964435425.1 uncultured Akkermansia sp.
ACACCTTCCAGTCGCTTCCCAACGCCACCGTTGCGAAGTTGAGGCCTGTGCTGCGGTCCAGCAAGTCGGCGTGGGTCGGCGAATCCTGGACCAAGCGGCCCGATCGGGATGGCACTTCGACCACGGCGGGTTCCGGCGCTTTCAATCCCAGCGCTCTTGCCAGCAGGGTCGCAAACAGCTCCACGCCGGCCGACTGGGGCCGGTTCGCATAGCCTGCCTGGGTCTTCAGAAAGAGCGTCTCCTCCCTCCCGGTGCCGTCGCGAGCCCGCACGATGAGCGGCTGGGTGATGCCGCGACGGGCGGGCTCGATGAAGCCCCGGAGTTCGAAGGTACGCAGCATGGCGGCAAGGTTGAACCCTGCCTGAGCGATCCGCAAGGTCGCTTCCTGCTGTGTTCGGTTCGAAGCTTCGATTCAGCCTCAATACACATCCCGCAGATACCGCCTCTCCTTCGCCAGCCGCTTCACGAACTCCGCCGCTCCGTCCTGCCCCAGCCCGCCATGGGTCGCTGCGATTTCGTGGAGGGCGAGGTCCACGTCCTTGGCCATGCGCTTGGCGTCGCCGCAGACGTAGAAATGGGCGCCTCCGTCGAGCCAGCGCCAGAGCTCCTCGCCCGCCTCGCGCATTTTGTCCTGCACGTAGACCTTGGCCGCGCCGTCGCGGGACCACGCAAGGTCAAGGCGGGCGAGGAGGCCGTGCTCGCGCATCGCGAGGATCTCGTCGCGGTAGAGGAAATCGGCGGCCTCGTGGGGATTGCCGAAGAGGAGCCAGTTGCGGCCCTTCGCCCCGGTGGCCTCGCGCTCTTCGAGGAAGGCGCGGAAGGGGGCGATGCCGGTGCCGGGGCCGCAGAGGATGATGTCCTGGCCGGAATCCTCCGGGACGCGGAAGTGGGCGGAGGACTGGAGGAAGAGGGGAACCGTCCCGCCCGGCTCGATACGGTCGGCGAGGAAAGTCGAGCAGACGCCTCGGCGTTCGCGTCCGTGCGAGGCGTAGGCGACACGGGCGATGGTGAGGTGGACCTGGCCGGGATGGGCCTTCGGGCTGGAGGAGATGGAGTAGAGCCGGGGGGCGAGCGGCTTCAGCATCCCGACGAAGTCCGCCGCGCTCTCGAAACGGACCGGGTGGTGGAGGACGAGGTCGATCAGCTCGCGTCCGTGGAGGAAGGACTCGATGGCGGCGGGGTCGTCGGAGGCGAAGAGATCGCGGAGGAAGGACGAGCCGGAACGCGCGGACCATTCGGCGAGGAGCTTGCGGCCGAGTCCAGTGACGTCGTAGCGCTCGATGAGGGCTTCGCGGAGCGGGGCGCTGGCTCCGTCCGGCAGGGGCACGGTCTCGTCGGGGGAGAGGCCGAGGGCGGCGAGGAGTTCGTCGATGTAGGCGAAATCGTTTCGCGGCCAGACACCGAGAGCGTCGCCGGCTTCGTAGGAGAGGCCCGATCCGGCGAGGTCGATCTCGAAATGGCGGGTGTCGCGCGCCGATCCGGACGCGTTGAGGCGGACGTTGGCGAGGAGCTTCGCCGGGAAGGGATTCTTCTTCCCGTAGCCGGCTTCGGTTTTCGACGCGGGTTCGGACTTCGAAGCGGCTGCGGGGGATTCCTCTTGCAGTTCGGTCAGGACGGTCTCGAACCAGGCGGCGGCGGCTTCCTCGTAGTCGGTGTCGCAATCGACGCGCGGGGCGAAGCGGACGGCCCCGAGGGCTTCGAGGCGGGCGTCGAAGGCCTTGCCCTGGGAGCAGAAGTTCAGGTAGTTCGAATCGCCGAGGGCGAGGACGGCGTAGCGGAGTTGCTCGAGGCGGGGATGGGCGTCGGAGCTGAGCGCCTCCCAGAAAGCAGCGGCGTTGTCCGGCGGATCGCCGTCGCCCCAGGTGCTGGAGACGAGGAGGAGGGTGCGCTCGCGGGCGAGGTCGAGGGCGGCGAAGTCCTCGGCGCCGAGGCAGGGGGCGTCGAATCCGGCCTCGTCGAGCCGCTTCGCGAAGCCTTCGGCGAGGGCCGCGCTGTTGCCGCTCTGGCTCGCATAGAGCACGGGGACGCGCGGGCACGGCCGGCTCGTGAGGGCTGGCTGCTCCGAGGCGGAGGAGAGCAGGCCGGCGAGGTAGCCGTTCAGCCAGAGGCGCTGCGCCGGGGTGAAGGGCGCGGACTCGGGGATGGCGGGCAGAGCGGTCATAGGTCACGGATCATGGGTCATGGGTCGCCGCATCACGCCGCCGACAGCTTGTAGACGCGGTCTTCGAGGAAGCCGGTGAGGTGCTCCCTGTAGTCGAGGTAGCGGGGGGCGGACAAGAGGTCGCGGCGGTCGCGGGGACGCTCGAAGTCGATCTCGACGATCTCGCCGACGCGGGCGGCGGGGCCGTTGGTCATCATCACGACGCGGTCGGCGAGGTAGATGGCCTCGTCGATGTCGTGGGTGATCATCATCGCGGTGAGGCGCTCGCGGTTCCAGAGGTCGAGAAGGACTTGCTGCAGCTCGTATTTGGTGAGCTTGTCGAGCATGCCGAAGGGCTCGTCGAGGAGGAGCATCTTCGGCGAGAGGGCGAAGGCGCGGGCGAGGCCGACGCGCTGCCTCATGCCGGAGGAGAGCTCGGCGGGGCGCTTGCGCATTTGTCCGTCGAGGCCGACGGCGGCGAGGTAGTATTCCACGATCTGCTCGCGCTCCTGCTTCGTGGCGTGGTAGTAGACCTGCTCGACGCCGAGCATGACGTTCTCCCAGGCGCTCATCCAGGGGAGGAGGCAGGGCGACTGGAAGACGACACCCCGCTCGGGGCCGGGTCCGGTGATCTCGCGGTTGTCGAGGAGGAGGCCCCCCTCGGTGGCGGGGCTGAGGCCCGCGACCATGGAGAGGACGGTCGATTTGCCGCAGCCGGAATGCCCGAGAATGCAGACGAACTCGCCCTTCCGCATCCGCAGGTCGAAGCCGCGCACGATGACGGAGTCGCCCTTCGGGGTCTTGTAGGTTTTGCCGAGATGGGAGGCTTCGAAGTAGCGTGACATGGTTTGGAAAACGGGCTTAGAAAATGGATTTTCGCGGCTTGCGATGGACGGCGGGGCGGCCTCCGATGAAACGTACCGAAGAACCCGGACGCTCGAGATCGGCGGGACGGATGTTGGGCAGGAGGACGGGCGCGGAACGCGCGGCGGAGCGCTCGCGCTCCTTTTCGGCGAGGAGGAAGGAGATGACTTCGTGGCGCAGCCCCTGCCAGGCCGCGCCCGAAAGGATGTCGCGGCGGTCGCGGGGCCGGGGGAAGCCCACCTTTGTCTCCGGGCCGAGGGTTGCGGGCGGTCCCACGCCGATGGGGATGACGCGGTCGGCCATGTAGAGGCCTTCGTCGATGTCGTTGGTGACGAGGAGGACGGTTTGGCCGAGCTCTCTCCAGATGCCGAGGATCTGATCCTGCACGACGGCGCGGGTGAGGGCGTCGAGGGCGCTGAGCGGCTCGTCGAGGAGGAGGATCTCGGGATCCATCGCGAGGGTGCGGGCGACGGAGGTGCGCTGGCGCATCCCGCCGGAAAGCTCTCCCGGTTTCTTGTGGCCAGCGGCGGCGAGGTTGACCCGCTCGATGGCGGTGCGGACGCGCTCCCCGCGGCGGGCGCGCGATTCGCCGCCGAACAGTTGATCGACGGCGAGGGCGACGTTGCCGCGCACGTCGAGCCAGGGGAGGAGCGAGTAGTTCTGGAAGACGAGGCCGCGGTCCGGCCCCGGCCCGGTGACGCGCCGGCCATCGACGACGACCTCGCCCTTGTCCGGCAGGAGGAGGCCGGCGACGAGGTTCATGAGGGTGGTCTTGCCGGTGCCGGAGTATCCGAGGAGGGCGACGAACTCGCCTTTCTCGATGTGGAGGTTCACGTCGGCGAGCACTTCGACGCGGGCGCGGCCCGATCCGAAGCCGATGGAGACGTTGTTGAGCTCGATGTAGGCCATGGCGGGGATGAGTAGCAAAGAAGTAAAGGAGTAGAGTAGTAAAGAAGGAGAGAGTATGGGAGGTGGGGTCGAGTAGGAAATACAGGGCGCGATTTTTTTGATTTCTACTTTGCTTCTCTACTCCTTTACTTCTTTGCTCCTCGCCGTTAGATCGCCTGATCCTCGTAGGTGACGAGGCGCTGGCAGACGAGCATGAGGCGGTCGAGGCAGAAGCCGACCACGCCGATGACGAAGACGGCGACGACGATCTGGGCGGTGCTCATGGTGTCGCCGTTCTGGTACATGTCCCAGACGAACTTCCCGAGGCCCTGGTTCTGGGCCATCATGTCGGCGGCGATGAGGACCATCCAGCCGACCCCGATGGAGAGGCGCAGGCCGGTGAAGATCATCGGCAGGGAGGCGGGCAGGACGATCTTGCGGACGCGCTTGAACCAGCCCAGCTTCAGAACCTTCGCCACATTGAGGTGGTCGCGGTCCACGGAGGCGACGCCGACGGCGGTGTTGATGAGGGTCGGCCAGAGCGAGCAGAGCATGACCACCCCGGCCGAGGTCCAGAGGGCCCGCTGCCAGATCGAGTCGGAGGGCGGCGTCTCGATGCCCCAGGTGGTGAAGACGAAGACGATGGGGAACCAGGCGAGCGGGCTGACCGGCTTGAACAACTGGATGAGGGGGTTGACCGCGGTGTTGAATCCCGGAGAGATGCCGCAGAGCACGCCGAGGGGCACGGCGATGAGGGTGGCGACGAGGAAGCCGATGGCCACGGTGAGGAGGGAGATGGAGATCTGGTCGTAGAAGGTCTTGTTTCCCCGGTAGGTCTTCGTGGCGAAGGTCTCCGCGTTGCCCCGGAAACGGGCGGCCCGCTCC
>CAYSZN010000354.1:0-4776 GCA_964435425.1 uncultured Akkermansia sp.
CCCAACCCTGTCCAGTTTCCCATGCGAGAAGAAATCGAAACCATCCGCCGCGCCCTGCTTGCCCGCGATGCGCTCGACGGCGAGACGAAGGAGGCGCTGGCCACCCTCGAGTCGGCCCTCGGGGAGATCGACGGACATCCCGACGGCGGACGGGTCCGGGAAGTGGTCGCGGGCACCGCCGGGGCGCTCTCGGACGGAGACGCCTCGGCTCTGGGATCGACCTGGGAGGAGCTGAAGGACCAGCTCGCCCATTGGGAGGACGAGCACCCCACGCTCGTGCTCGCCATCGGGCGGGTCTCGAACTCACTCGCCGCCTTCGGCCTCTGAGGCGCCGCCCGCCTCGGCGGCAGGCTCCGCTCCTGCCATCTCCGCCGACGCCACTTCCATCTCCGCCTCGGTCTCGGTCTCCTCGTCCTCGCGCAGCACCTCGACGTGGCAGGAGACGACGCCGTGCTTCTCGAAGCCCAAGCGCCGCGCCGCGCCGATGGAGACGTCGAGGACGCGCCCATGGGCGTAGGGGCCGCGGTCGTTGATGCGGAGGACGGCGGTGCTCTCGTTGCGGAGGTTCGTCACCTCCACGAGGGTGCCGAAGGGCAGCGAGGGATGGGCGGCGGTGTCGCCCTGGTCGGAGAGCTTCTCCCCGCTGGCGGTCTTGGTGCCACCATTGGTCTTGACGCTGTACCAGGACATCTTTCCGGTGAAGACCTCGCCGGTGCGGACGAGGTTGGAATCCGGGAGACGGGCGGAGGGTTTCACCACGGCCGAAGGGGTCGGCTGTGGTGTCGGGCCGGGAAGGTCGAGCGAATCGCAGCCCGACAGCCAACCTGCGAGCAGGCCGACCGTCCAGGCGCGGATGGAGGGCATTGGAGGCATAGGAAGGAGGTAGAACAGTACCCCGTCCACCAATGCGGGGCAAGCGGCCAGACCGGCATCCACCGAAGGCGGGGATTCACTCGGACACCGCCACGGGCACGGCGCGCAGGACCGGCTGAGGCGCGGGCGGCGGGTTTGATGGGGACGGACGGTCGCCATCCCCCACAGGCGGCGCGGTTTCCGGCTGGCGCTCCGTTGCCGCCGGATCGGGAATCTTCGGAAGCGGGGCGGCCTGGGCTTCGGACGCCGCCTTGGACAGGGCGGGCAGGTCTTCCAGCGGTGGCTGGACCGGCATGTCGGCGGCAGGGTCCACACCCGGCACGGACCGGGGACGGGGCGGCTGGCCCACCACGGCGGGCGGCTCGTCGGGAGGCAGGTCGACGGCTGGCCGCTCGGGCGAGGCTGGCGGGATCTCCGCCGCGGGCTTCATGGGATGGCTTTCGACTTCCGCCGTCTCCGGCTCGGGAGCTTCGGCAAAGGGCATGGGAAGGCCGAGTCCGCGCACGATCTCCTCCCTCGCCTTCTCCGGGGTGGGCGCGTTGTAGCCGAGGAAGTAGAAGATCCCGAGCGCCGCCATGAGGGTGGCGAGGATGAAGTTGAGGAAGAGCGGCATCCTCCCCGCGGCTCCGGGCCGTCTCGCCGTCCTGCGTCCGAACCTCTCCCAGCGGAAGCGGTGCTCCTTCCGGGCCGTCTGTGCCGCCTCCGCCATCCATTCCTTGCCGCCGGGGAGGGACGTTCCCCCGCCGAGCGTCTCCATGGCCTCGGTCAGGTCGATTCCGAGGTAGTCCCCGTACTTGCGGATGAAGCTCTTCGCGTAGGCGACGCTGGGAAAGCGCGAGAGGTCGTCCTCCTCGATGCTGAGGATCATGCTGGGATGGATGCGGGTCTTGTGGGCCACGTCCTCGACGGTGAGGCCGAGGCCGAGGCGTGTCTCCTCCAGTTTCTGTCCGATAGTCGGCATGGACTCCCCTCTCCAAAAAACACCGCAGGCGATAGGATGAAACCCGTGCAATCCGCATGGAAGACGCGGGAACCGGCAGGAATTTTCAGCATTTTCCGCCAAGCGCGGGGAAACTAATCGAAGTCGTCGGAAAGATCGACCAGAATTTCCCGCGGCTTCGCGCCCTCGCCCGGACCGACGATGCCCCGGCTCTCGAGGATGTCGATCATGCGGGCGGCGCGGGTGTAGCCAAGCCTCAGACGGCGCTGGAGGAGGGAGGTGGAGGCCTTCTTCTCGGTGTAGATGACCTCGAGGCACTTCTCGAGGGTCTCCTCGTCGGCGTCGGTGATCTCCTCGCCATCCTCGCCGAAGCCACCGCCGTCGAGGGCATCCTGCGCCTCGGACTCGAAGCGGGGCGCTCCCTGGGCGGCACAGGCATCGACGAGGGCCTGGGCCTCCTCCTCGGTGATGAAGGCGCCCTGCGCCCGCACGAGCTGGGCGCTGCCGGGGGGCAGGTAGAGCATGTCACCCTGGCCCACGAGGTTCTCGGCCCCGTTGGCGTCGAGGATGACCCGGCTGTCGATCTTGGACGAGACCTGGAAGGCGATGCGGCTGGGGATGTTCGCCTTGATGATGCCGGTGACGACATCGGCGCGCGGGGTCTGCGTCGCGACGATGAGGTGGATGCCGGCGGCGCGGGCCTTCTGCGCGATGCGGGCGATGCCGGTCTCGACGTCGGCCGGGGCGGTCATCATCAGGTCGGCGAGCTCGTCGATGATGAGGACGATGTAGGGCAGGCTCTCGGGCAGCGCCTCCTCGGCGGACGCGGAGGCGGCGGGACGGTTCTGGCGCGGGTTCGGCACGGTCTCCTCCGCGAGGTCGACGAGGTCGAAGGGCGGGAAACCCTCCTCCTCCAGCTCGTCGCTGAGCCGGACGTGGTGGACGAGCTCCAGCTCGGGCTGGGCCGCCTCCCTGGAGGCTTCGGCGGTCTCCTCCTGCTCCTGCTCGGACCGCTCCTTCAGCTCCCGCGCCCGCATCGCGTTGTAGCCGTCGAAGTTCTTCGTCCCCACTTTCGCGAAGAGGGCGTAGCGGCGCTCCATCTCGTTGATGGCCCAGCGCAGGGCGAGGAGGGCCTTCTTCGGATCGGTCACCACGGGGATGACCATGTGGGGCAGGGCGTTGTAGAGCTGCATCTCGACGACCTTCGGGTCGATCATGATGAAGCGCAGCTCGTCGGGGGTGTAGCGGTAGAGCAGGCTCGCGATGATGCTGTTGATGCAGACGCTCTTGCCGCTGCCGGTGGTCCCGGCGACGAGGAGGTGGGGCATGCGGGCGAGGTCGCCGACGATGGTGCGCCCGTAGACGTCCTTGCCGAGGGCGAGGGGCAGCTTCGCCTTGCTGTCGCGGAAGGCCTCGTCCTCGAAGAGCTCGCGCAGGGCCACGGGCATCTTCTTGCTGTTGGCGATCTCGATGCCGACGGTGTCCTTGCCGGGGACGGGAGCGAGGATGTTGATGCGCTCGGCCTTGGTGGCGCGGGCGATGTCCGCCTCGAGCGAAGTGATCTTGTTCACCCGCAGGCCGGGGGTGGGATAGAGCTCGTAGCGGGTGATGGCCGGCCCGCGGGTGATGTTGCCGGGCCTGACGTCGACGCCGAAGGTCGCCAGCGTGTTGACGATGGTGCTCTGCTGGGCGAGCAGCTCGCCTTGGTCCGTCGGGACGATGTCGCTGTCGTCGGCGTACTGGAGGATGGCGAGGCTGGGAAGCTGGTAGTGGGGGAACTGGCCGCCCGTGAGCAGGGCGCCCTCCTTCTCCTTCTTGCTGCGGTCGAAGAGCGAGCCCGCCGCCTCCTCGGGCGTCAGCTTCTTGCGGGCGCGCTGGGTCGAGTCGAGGATCTGCGGCTCGGGCGCATCGTCGAAGAGCTCGCCCTGCGCGGGCAGGGGATCGGCGGGGGAAGGCGTGGCTTTGGCGGGCTTCGGCTCCCGTTTCACCGGTTCGGCCCGCTCCGCCCGCACCCGGGCCCGGGCCGCCGCCGCAGGCACCGGAGTCCTCTGGAAGGAAGGCAGGGAGGGAAGGCGGAGATCCGCGAGAACGGGGCCGAGCTCCCTCAGGCGCATGAAGAGCTCGCCGAGCCCATCCCGCAGGAGGAGGAGGAACTGGAAGGGATGGATCCCCGTGATCACGATCAGCGCGATGGAGTAGACGATGGCCATGACGATGACCGAGCCCACCGAGCCGAGGAGCTGCTCCACCACCTTGTGGCCGAATCCGTAGCCGACGAAGCCGCCCGCGCTCTTCGGCAGGTTCAGCAGCGTCGCCCAGTCCTGGAAGAACCAGGGCTGGTACTCGACGAGGCAGGAGGCCGAGGCGACGAAGAGCAGAAAGGAGACGAGATTGCGGGCATGGAAGGGCCGCGCGCCCGTGAGCACCTGCACCGCCCACCACGCCAGCACCGCCGGCACGAGATAGGCCGCCGCGCCGAAGAAGAAGTAGGCGTAGCCCGCCACCACCGCGCCGACCGGCCCGATGAAGTTCCGCACCGCCTCGCCGTATCCCGCCTGGCTGCTGAACGGCACCCACGAGGGCAGATCGGCGGGCGAATAGGAGACGAGGGCGAGGACGAACATCGCGCACACACCGCCAAGGAGGATCGCGACGCCCTCGTGGAAGGCGTAGGGCCCATCCGGAGCCGTCCGCGCCTCTCTCGCCGCCTTCTTTCCGAGCGAGGGCGACGACGTTTTCCGGGAAGCGGATTTTCGGGTCGCATCGTTCGTTTTCTTGGCAGCCATCGTCCGGAAAAAGGCAAGCAAATTTGTGGAAATTACAAAAACCGTCAAAAAACGGAAATTTACCCTTAAGTATGAACCTTTTGACTGTCTTGGGCAACGAATATCTCGGATACTCAAACAAAAATCCCCATTCCTCTTCGCGATTGACAGCAAAGCGCCGTCGGCCTTAGCCTGCTG
>CAYSZN010000355.1:0-4773 GCA_964435425.1 uncultured Akkermansia sp.
ACAAGGATCAGTTCCAGTCCTTCTTCGACGCGCTCGACCGGGGCGAGGACATGGCTCGGACCAGCCTTGCCGAATCGCTGGAGAGCTTCCGGATCCTCTTCGCCTGCGACCGCTCCGCCCGCGAGGGACGGCCGGTGAAGCTGAGCGAGTTCGTGTGACAGCGCGTCAGGCGATCCCGCGTACCGCCCCGGCGACGGCGTCTGCGATTCCCGTCCAGGAGAACTGCGCCGCCCTCGCGAGGGCGGCCCGGCGCTGCCCGGCACGGGCGGTGGCGTCGAGGTGGAGGAAGCGTCCGATCGCGTCGGCGATCTCCGTCTCGCTCTCCGGATCGAAGTAGGTGGCGGCCTCTCCGCCGACCTCCGGCAGGCTCGCGGCGTGCGAGAGGAGGACGGGGCAGCCGCAGGCCATGGCCTCGAGCGGCGGCAGGCCGAAGCCCTCGTAGAGGCTGGGGAAGACGAAGCCGTCGGCGCTCCGGTAGCGGCGGACGAGTTCGTCGTCGTCGATCCGCCCGAGCCATTCGATGCCCGTGCCCTCGATTTTCTCGACCCCGGCGAAGTTGCGGGGATTGGCTCCGCCGACGAGCTGGAGCCGGGCGCCTTCGGGCAGCCTTCCTGCCGAATCGAGGGCGAGCCAGGCGCGGAGGAGGCGTCCGAGATTCTTCCGTGGGTCCATCGAGCCGACGCAGAGCAGCACTGGACCCTCTTGGGTCTCCGACCCGACCCTGTCGGATGGGCCGGGGGAGAAGGAGGGGCCGGCCGCGTTGCCGAGGACGAGGATGTCCTCCTCGCGGAGGCCGAGTCGCGGGGCGAGGCGGCGGCGGGAGAAGTCGGAGACGGTCGCGACGAGGGCGGCGCGCTTCGCGAGTCGGGGGAGGAGCTGCTGGTAGACGTTTCGGAAGGTGCGGCTGAAGCCCCCGGGATGGTCCCAGACGGCGGCGTCGTGGATGACGGCGAGCTGCCGTTCCACGGTGACGGGGCCGGTGTTGCAGAGGGAAAGGAGGATCTCGCCAGGTCCGATCCGGCGGGGCAGGGCGAATTGCTCCCAGGCGTGGCCTTTCAGCCCGGCGAGTGGCCGGTCGGGCGAGGTCTCGCGAAGGGCGAGCGCAGGATCGTGGGCGAGGAGCGCGGAGACCTCGTCGGCGAAGCGCTCGACGCCGGTGACCGGACGGCTGCGGAAGCGGGCATTGAGGAGGAGGCGGAGCATTGGGGAGTTGATAGTGAATAGTTGATAGATTGAAAATGAGCGGCTTGCGCCGAAACCAAAACCAACCCGCCTCCGACCGATCAACTATCAACTCCCTACTATCAACTCCCTCGGCCGTGCGCGCACGCGGCGGCCGAGAGTGGCGGACCATAGCAGGATCAGGACGATGACGACGGTGGCGGGGACGGCGCGGTTCAGCCCGAACCAGTAGGGGATGCGGAGGATCTCCATCAGCCCGAGGAAGGTGATGGGATAGAAGAGGGCGAGGAGGCGTCCCTCGTGGTAGGCGCGCCAGGTGATGCCGAACCAGATGCCCATCAGCAGGAGGAAGGGGGCGAGGAGGACGTTGCCGAGGCGGGAGGCAACGTAGTGGATGCCGCCTGCGTTGTTGTATTCGACGTCGAGGGTGCCGAGGTAGAGGCCGTCGTAGATGGCTTCGTGGACTTTGAAGGAGAGCGGCCCCACGAGTCCGTCGTAGAAGCCGCCGACCTGGAGGATCGCGGCTCCGGTGTTCATCGCCTCGAAGTAGTAGGTGTAGAGGCGGCGCCAGCCGAACTCGAAGAGGCTCGCATGCTGGCCCGAGTAGTATTGCCAGGAGCGGAAGAACTCGAAGGAGAGGAACAGCCCCAGGACCGCGACGGGCAGCAGCAGGGGGAGGAGCCGGAGCAGCGTCCGTCCGGTCGGGCCGGCGGCGGCGGTGAGGCGGGGGAGGGCGCCGAGGAAGAAGGGCACGCCGCCCTCGATCAGGGCGAGGCGCTCGGACCAGAGGACGGCGCGGACGAAGAGGGTGCCGAAGAAGACGAGGTGGAAGAGGGAGATCAGCTTCACTTTGCCCGGCAGCAGGCCCGACCAGCGCATCCCGCGGATCGCGCCGAGGACGAGGGAGACCTGGGTCCAGGTGGTGACGCCGGGGATGGTCTTGAATTCGTGCTTCAGCTCCAGATTGCCGCCGAGGAT
Source organism: uncultured Akkermansia sp. (assembly GCA_964435425.1). Taxonomy (GTDB): domain Bacteria; phylum Verrucomicrobiota; class Verrucomicrobiia; order Verrucomicrobiales; family DEV007; genus Arctic95D-9. The sequence goes on from CAYSZN010000355.1 coordinate 2,161, forward strand.
GGCGGGGATGAGTCCGGGGTTCAGGAAGAAGTTCCGGAAGAAGAGGAGGTGGGAGACGATGAAGACCGCCATGAGGAAGGCGTCGAAGCGCGTCGAGAGGAGGGCTTCGCCGAGGCCGGGACCGGGGATCGGGGGCCTCGCCCGGGGGAAGAGGCGCTGCCGGATCTGCGGGAGCAGGCGGGATTCCCCGAGCGCCGAGCCCGCCGTCAGAACGAGGATAGCGAGGAGCGCGGTGAGAAAGTCCCGGAATCCGTAGAAGTGCTGGGCGTTCGCCAGGGAGTGCTCCGGGTCGGAGAAGGAGAAAATGACGAGGGCCGGGATGGAGGCGCCGAGAAGCAGGAGGGAGGGACGGCACCACCAGGGGAGCCAGGCTCCGGCGGGGGAGGGCGCGGAGGGCTCGGGAACGACGAGGCGTTTTCCGCGGAAGAGGCTCATGCGGCGTTGGCGTCCCGGGGTTCCTGCGAGCGCATTTTGGCGATGGCGTAGGAGATGCCGACGATTCCCTCCCCGAGGAAGCCGACGCCCATGGCCACGACCATGCCGGCCCCTCCCATCCGGGGGATGAGGAGGAGCGAGAGGAGCGCCACGAGGAGGAATTTCACCACGCCGAGCCGGGCGAGAAAGGCGGAGTGGCCGGTCATGAGGAGCAGGTAGGGCACCGGCCCCATCGCGAGCGAGAGCAGCTGCACGACGAGGAGGAGCCGCAGGGCCTCGGCGCCGTCGCGGAATTCCCCGCCGAAGATGGACATGGTCCAGACGGGGAAGGCGATGCCGACGGCGAGGGCCGGGGCGAGGGTGAGGAGGGCGATGCCGATGGACTTGCCGTAGACGCGCATCACGGGACCGAGGGGGCGGGCGAGCTCGGCGCTGCGCGAGAGGGCCGGGGCGAAGACGCCGTGGATCGCGCCCGAGAGGACGACGAAGAGGATGGCGATGCGGAAGGCGGCGGTGAGGTGCGAGACCTCCGCAGCGGGCCGGGTCGCCTCGCAGACGGCGAGGGGGACGATGAAGCCGAGCGCTCCGAAGAGGCTGACGCAGCAGACGGGGAAACCCTCGCGCAGCAGCGTCCGGAACGCCTCGCGGTCGGGCCAGAGGACGAAGCGTCCGCGGAAGGCGCCGCCCGGCGCGAAGCGGGCGAGGACCGCGCCGCCGACGAAGCTGCCGGCGTAGAGGGCGAGTACGCCCGGGGAGTCGAGCCGCCCGATGGAGAGGGCGACGAGCATGCAGAAGAGTCCGGTGGGCAGGACGTGGCCGAAGACGTTGCCGAGGACGGGACGGGAGAGGCCCTTCAGCGCTTCGCCGTTGATGAGGGTGAGGGCGATGGCCCCCTGCGCGAAGAGGGGAAGGAGGTGCCAGAGGCGGAAGCCGCCGGGGGCCGGTTCCGTCGCGATGGCGTAGCCTGTCCAGGCGAGCCCGAGGAGCAGGGCGAGGGCGAGGGACATGGCGCGCAGGTTCGCGACGAAGCGGGCCACGGCGTCGGAGCCGTGGCGCTCGAGGCGCGGCACGTTGCGGAGGGCGATCTGCTCGAGCCCGTAGCTCGCGATGGGGCCCGAGGTCATCAGCACGGACGACCAGAAGAAGAAGAGGGCGCTGGGCCCGTCGCCGAGGGTGCGGGCCACCATCACCGTGCTGAGGAACTGGAAGCCGGCCCCGACCATGCGCACTGCGGAGGGGGCGAGGGTGCGGACGAGGCGCTCGAGGGCGGATCGCAGGGAGAGCGGGCCATTCCCGGTCGCCTCGCCGGGGGCGGTGTCGGTCGAGACCATCGGGCGGCGGAATCAGGATTGCAGGATGACCGAGAGCGAGCCGTGGGTGCCGCGCGAGAGATGCGAGACGCTGGCCTCGATCTCGCCGCGGGTGCCGTGGTTGCGGTCGACGAGGACGAGGTTGGCGTCGGCGAAGGGGGCGACGGCCGCGGGGATCTGGCTCTCCTGGGTGAAGGCGGTCGATTCGATGACGATGCGGTCGAAGCGCTGGCGGTGCGGGCTGAGGAGCTGCCAGGTGTCCTGCGGGACGATGAGGAAGCTCGACGGCAGGCGCAGGGTGTGGAGGTTCTCGGTCTGCGAGGCGACGGGGACGAGGTTCACCGGCAGGCGCGGGTCGCCGCCGGGAACGACCGACACGAGCAGGGTCCGGCAGGCGTGGAAGGCCGAGGCCGAGGCGAGGCAGGCGGCGACGCGGAGGCCCTCCTCGTTCTCGCGCAGCGAGGAGAGGTGGAGAATGGAGGCGCCGCGGTGCTCGGGGGCGAGGAGGACGCGCGTCATCGCGTCCATCAGCTCGCGGTCGCTGCCGCCGCGCGAAGGCGTGGCGATCTCGGCGACGACCTTCGCGGCGAGGGTCTGCTCGACCTGGCGGCGGTTCGCGAAGGGCTTGCCGCGGAGGAGATCGACCCCGACGAGGCCGGCGCAGAGCAGGCCCCCGGCGAAGAGTCCGGCGAGTCCGGCGACCGGCTTGCTCGGGGAGGACGGCTTGTGCGCGACGATGGGCTCTGACATGAGCCGGGTGACGTTCGAGGACTTCTCGGAATCGATCGAGGTTTGGCCGATGCGCTCGCGCAGCGACTGGTGGATCTGCCATTCCGTCTCGACCCGCTGCTGGATGGCGCGGAACTGG
>CAYSZN010000356.1:0-4739 GCA_964435425.1 uncultured Akkermansia sp.
GTCGTCGGCACGATCGGCTCGTCCCGGAGAATGGAATACACCGCCATCGGCGACACCGTGAACACCGCCGCCCGGATCGAAAGCCTCACCAAGGAGCTCGGCCATTCCCTCCTCGTCTCCGCCGCGACTTGGATGGCGGCGGAGCGGAAGCCGGAGGGTCGGGCGCTCGATCCTGTCACCATTCGCGGCCGCCGCGCGGAGATGACACTCTACGCCGTGGCGGTTTGATGCAGTGCAAACAGGTGGGTTTCGGCTGCTTGGGCAAAAAGATTTTGGGCAGAAACATCCGGCTCCGATCTTTCAGAAGCATCTTTCTACCCAAAATCGTTTTGCCCCCCTCAAGCAATCCAGCCGAAGAAGCGGAAGATCTCGACGAAGAGGTAGGCCGAGAAGCCGGCCGCGGGCAGGGTGAGGACCCAGGCCCAGAGGATGCGCTCGACGAGCCCGAGCTTCAGCGCGTTGAAGCGCTTCGCACAGCCGACGCCCATGATGGCGGTGGTGACGCTGTGCGTCGTCGAGACCGTCATGCCGAGGGCGCCGGTGACGGCGAGGAGGGTGGCGGCGGTGGTTTCCGCCGCGAATCCATGGACGGGCTGCAGCTTCACCATCTTGTGCCCGAGGGTCTTGATGATGCGCCATCCCCCCGCCATCGTTCCCGCGGCCATGGTGATGGAGCAGATGATCTTGATCCAGATGGGCACGTCGGGGGAAAGGTCCATCACCCTCGCGGCGGCGGCGGGCAGGGGCGGGCCGCCGTTCTCCGCGGCGGCGGCCATCTCCTTTTCGAGAACCGTCTCCCAATGGGTGTGCTTCGCGCCCACCATCCGTCCGACCAGAGGGAGTTTCGGAAGGAAGCGGGCATTCTCGGCGGCGGCGATTGCTTCGTGGGTCTCGGTGGCGAGCTGCCCGGCGCGGGAGGCGGCCTCGTCGTCGCCGAGGTTCGCGAAGATCTTGGCCGAAAGCGTGAGGAAGGCTTCGCGGAACTCTCCGGGGCGGAGCTGCGCGCCCTCGCTTTCGAGGGTGGCTGCCGCCTGTCTCAGCTCCTCCGGCGTGGCGTCGGCCCTCATGACGATCCGGATGCTCTGCTCGGAGGCCATCGACTTGCCCATGCGGAGGAATCCGAGCCAGTCGGGCAATTGCGTGAAGCTGCCCGCCGCCGTCGCGCTGACCAGCGCGAGGGTGATGACCCCCATCGTTTTCTGCGCGTCGGCGAGGCCGTGGGCGAAGCCCATGAAACCCGCGCTTGCGATCTGCGCCTTTCCGAAGAGCCGGTTCACGAAGCGCGGCCGCGCCGAGCGGAGGAGGAAGTAGAACAGGCCCATCACGAGGAAGCCGCCGACGAACCCGATCACCGGCGAGGCGACCATGGGGATGATCACCTTGTGCAGCACGCCTTCCATCGCGACCTTGCCGTCCTTGATCTTCTCCACCGACCAGATGACGACGCCCCAGTCGTTGTCCGCGGCGGCGACGGTGGCGCCGCAGATCCCGCCGACGAGGGCGTGGGTCGAGCTGGAGGGCAGGCCGAACCACCAGGTGACGAGGTTCCAGACGATGCCGCCGAGGAGGGCGCAGACGATGACGAGCGGGGAGACGAACTGCGCGTCGACCAGTCCCGAGGAGACGGTCTTGGCGACGGCGTGGCCGGAGAGGGCGCCGACGAGGTTCGTGACGGCGGCGAGGAGGATGGCCTGGCGGGGCGTCAGCACCTTGGTGCCGACGACGGTGGCGATGGAGTTCGCCGTGTCGTGGAATCCGTTGATGTACTCGAACGTCAGCGCGATGAGGATGACCAGCAGAATGATCCCAAGCGTCATGGTGGGATGGCCTTACGAATTCTTCAGCACGATGTGCGAGACGACGTTGCAGGCGTCGCGGCATCGGTCGATGACCTTCTCGAGCAGGTCGTAGAGGTCGCGCAGGGCCATGGCCCGGATCGGCTCGATCGATCCGGAGTAGATCTCCTTGAGATGGCCGACGACGAGCTGGTCGGCGCGGCCCTCCAGCTCCTGCATCAGGTCGTTCTCGGCCTTGATCTCCTCGAGCTTGGGGCTGCGCGGCAGCATGTCCACCATCCGCACCACCACCGAGGCGGCCTCCAGGGCGATGGCCATCTGCGGGGCGAAGTCTCCCGGCTTCACGAGGTGCTGCACGATCTCGTAGCGCTCGCCGAACTTCTCCACGGTCTTGGGGATGCGGTAGAGGGCGCGGGAGAGGGCCTCGATGTCCTCCCGCTCCAGAGCGGTGACGAAGACCTTCACCAGCTCCTCGCTGATCGTCTCCGCAGTCCTCTTCTCGTTGCGCCTCGCCATCGCCAGCTCGGCCAGGGGGACGTTTCCGTCCGTTTCGGAGAGAAGTCGGGCGAGGGCTTCGATGCTCTGGTGCGCCGACTTCGCGCTCTCCGAGAGGAGATCGAAGAAGCGGTCGGACCGTCCGAAGAACTTGGCGAGGGAGAACACGCGGGGAAACTGTGACGAAATCGACAGATTGCAACGATCTCCTTGCGGGAAAATTGCGGGGGAAGGGCGGGAAATCCGATTGACGGGGCCCGCCGGAGTAAGGCGACGGCTCAATTTGAGCCGTGCGTTTTGGAGCGGATTGGAGTATCCTTGCGGAAATGGAGGCAGAAAAATACCAGCTCCACACCGTTGCAGACTACCTCGAAGCCGAGGAGCGATCCGGCGTCCGCCACGAATACCTCGCAGGCACCGTCCACGCGATGGCAGGCGGAACCCGGAGACACAACGAGATCGCGGGGCAGCTCTACCGCCTGCTCCACTCCAAGATCGGCAAAGGCCCCTGCCGGACCTACATGTCCGACGTCAAGGTGCGGGTCCAGACGATGGCGGGGGATTTCTTCTATTATCCCGACGTCATGGTCGGCTGCGACCCGAGCGACCGCCACGCCCACTATCTGGAGCGGCCCTCCATCCTCTGCGAGGTCACCAGCCCCTCCACCGAAGCCACCGACCGGCGGGAGAAGTTGCTCGCCTACCAGACCCTGCCCTCCCTCGAGCACTACGTGATCGTTTCCCAAGACGAGCCCTCCATCGACTGGTTCCGCCGGACGGCGAACGGCTGGGAGCGCGTCCGGCTCGCCGATGCGGACGACCGGCTCGAATTCCCTTCCGTGGGAGCGTCGATCTCCGTTTCCGAGATCTACGACGACATCGGGTGAAGCTGATCGATCCGACGAAGGTGGGGCGAGGCATCCCTGCCGAGCCGCCGTCCTTTTTCGCAAACCGCACTCCCGATGCGGGCAGGAGTGTCCGCGCTTGTGCGCCGTGGAGAATTCCGCATTGAATCCCCCGCAAATCCGGCCAACACTGCCGCACCCATGCCCCGCCCGCGCTCAGACCGGACTGGACAGGGTCGGCTGCTTCGCCTGACCCTGTCGAGTCTCCTGCTTCTCGCCCTGCTCCCTTTCTCCTCCTGCCGGAAGGAAAGCCGGGTCGAGCGGGCGACGCGCGAGAAGATTCTCCTCCTCGGGAATGGGGCCGAGCCAAAGGCCCTCGACCCGCACCTCGTCTCCTCGGTGGGCGACGCGAACATCCTTCGCGCCCTCTTCGAGGGGCTCGTCACGAACCATCCCGAGAGTGACACCCTCCACGAACCCGGCGTGGCGGAGCGATGGGAGCCGAACGCGGATTTCTCCGAATGGCGTTTCTTCCTCCGCAAGGACGCGAAATGGTCGAACGGCGACCCGGTGACGGCGCACGACTTCATCTACGCCTACCACCGCATCCTCCATCCGGAGATGGCCGCGCCCTACGCCTCGATGCTCTATTTCCTGAAGAACGCCGAGGCCTTCAACAAGGGCGAGATCGGGGACTTCGCCGAGGTCGGGGTCAAGGCCATGGGCGACCACGAGCTCGTCTGCACCCTCGACAATCCCGCGCCCTTCTTCCCCGATGTGGTGAAGCACACCACTTGGCTGCCGGTGCATCGCGGCACCATCGAGAGATTCGGCAAGATGACCGACAACTACACCGAGTGGCAGAAGCCCGGCAACCACGTCGGCAACGGAGCCTTCCAACTGACGGAGTGGCGCATCAACGCCCATGTCAAGGTGCGGCCCAACCCGCACTACTGGGACGCGGCGAACGTGAAGCCGAAGGGCATCGACTTCTATCCTCTCGAGAGCGCCTTCACCGAGGAGAAGGCCTTCCGCAACGGACTCATCCATCTCTCCTACACCATGCCGGAGAACCTGATCGAGTCCTACCGCAAACAGGAGAACTCGCCTCTGCGCATCGAGACCTACAACGGCTCGTATTTCTACCGCTGCAACGTGACCAAGCCGCCTTTGGACAACGCCGACCTCCGGCGGGCGCTCGCCCATGCCATCGACCGCGAGGTGATCGTGAAATACGTCACGCGCGGCGGCCAGACGCCCGCCTATGCCTTCACGCCGCCGTCGGAGGAGGGCTACCATCCGCCGCAGGCCGTCGGCTTCGATTTGGAGAAGGCACGCGACTATTTGCAGAAGGCGGGCTATGCGAGCGGCAAGGACGTGCCCGAGTTCACCATCCTCATCAACACGCTGGAGGCGCACAAGAACATCGCCATGGCGATCCAGGACATGTGGAGGAAGAACCTCGGCATCGAGAAGGTGAGGATCGAGAACCAGGAGTGGAAGGTCTACCAGCAGACCGTGCTCGACAAGCGCTACGGCGTCGCCCGCGCCGGCTGGATCGGCGACTACGTCGATCCGCAGACCTTCCTCGGCATGTGGCTCA
>CAYSZN010000357.1:0-4729 GCA_964435425.1 uncultured Akkermansia sp.
TCCTCAGCAGCGAGGACCGCAGCCGTCCCTCCACCGAGACGATCCGGCAGATCGATGTCGTCCGCGCCGCCCCCTCCTCCGCCGGGCCCGGCCATCTCCACTGGAGCATCGAGGCGCTGAAGAAAGACCGCGGCGGCCTGAAAGCGAAGCTCCGGTCCCACTACGCCGACAACGCCATTCCGCCCGCCTCGCCCTGGCTCGGATCGGCGCCTCCCGCGCCCGTCTACGTCGCCCCGGTCGAGCACAACGGCGGGCTCCATCTCACCTTCAAGCCCGAACCCAGCGCCCGCTGGCGCGTCGTCCAGGTGCAGAACGGCAATTCCTGGACCACCCTGCGCCTCCTCCCCGCCGCGCAGGAGAGCCTGCAACTGGCCAGCCTGCCCTCCGCCGTCGCCATCCGCCATGTCAGCCCGACCGGAGTGCTCTCCGTCCCCACCGTCCTGGCACGGCGCTGACCGATTCCCGCGTTTTACCGGGTTGAAGGCCGCGCAAGCCGCACGATACTCCCGCATCCGATGAGAGGCCCCCTCCCCCAGCTCCCCGCCATCGCCGCCGCCCTGACCGCCCTCGTCCTGACGGGGTGCAACAAGGATCTCGTCGAGCGCATCGACCGGCTCGAGGCCGAGCTGCGCGGCGTGCGTTCCGACACCCGCGACCAGGTCGAGGAGCTGAAGACCCGCGTCATCTCCGCCGAGACGAAAGTCGGCGTCTCCGGCGGCGGCAAGACCCTCGACGAGCGCATCCAGGGCCTGGAGAACTCCTTCGGCGAGGTACTCTCGATGAAGTCCCGCGACAACGAGATGGTCTATCTGCGGGCCAACCTGCAGGGCCACGCCCCCCTTCTCACCGACCATGGCACCTTCCTCGTCCGCATGGAGGGCATCGACCTCAACCTCGCCAGCGGCGGCTACACCGTCCACCTCAACATCGGCAATCCCCAGGCCATCGCCGTGCAGCAGTTCACCCTGCGCGGCCACCACGGCGGCGGCACCCCCGAGTTGCCCGAGGGCGAGCCCTACGACCTGCGCAACGAGAAGCTCAAGGCCTGGCAGGAGAGCCTGAAGCCCTTCGAATACCGCGTTGCGAAGACCCTTGAGCCTTTCTCCTGGACCCCCTTCGACATCGAGATCGCCGCCGACACCCGCGAGGAGCTCGAAATGATCCGCTTCGCCATGGTCATCGAGAACGCCCAGCTCAACCGCCAGCTCGCCGAAGGTGGCGGTGGCAGCGGCGGCAGCCCGTTCGCCCACATCGAGGTCGACTCCAAGACCGCCTCCGTCCTGAAGACCGAGTACGGCGCCTTCCTCGTCTCGGTGAAGAGCGCCGAGCAGAGTGACGTCGGCACCAAGCTGCATCTCGAGATCGGCAACCCCTACGGCTTCACCTTGAACCAATGCCGCCTCCTCGGCGACTACGGACCCGCTCGCCCCAAGCGCGACGAAAGCACGTCGGAGGAGGAATACGGCGAGAAGATGGCCGTGTGGAGCGGATCGCTCCAGCCCTTCGAGTCCATGATCTCCTCCAAAATCTCCAATTTCCGCTGGAACAAGGCCACCATCCTCGTGCCGGGAAAAGTCGAGGACGTGAAGTTCCTGAGATGCCAGCTCCGCGTCGAGGACGTAACCCTGCCGGCCGCGACGGGCGGGGAATAAGTTCGTCCATCGAGAACTCCCTTCGGAGCCAACGGCAGCTCGGCCCGGTCAGGGAAGGAACGTCGTTTGGATATCCGTTTGGCCGCACGGCCCTTTTCCGCTCGGATTTCGGAGCTCCCGTTTCGAGCTTGCCAAGCGGAGGATTGCTCCTACTGTAGAAACTACGGATGAACTCCACGACACACCGCACCCTCCTCCCGCTCGCCGCGCTCTCGCTCGGGCGGGTGCTCCTCGGCTGATCGCCGAGCGAACGTGTCCCTTTCCCAGCGCCCGCCTCCTGTCACGCACAGGTGAGTTGCGTCCTGCCGCTTTTCCGCTTCCAGTCAATCCAGCATCCCTATGAAACCCGAATCCATCCGCAAGTACCGGCCCTTCCCGCCGGTCTCCCTGCCGGACCGGCAATGGCCGGACCGCACGATCACGCAGGCCCCCATCTGGTGCAGCGTGGACCTCCGCGACGGGAACCAGGCGCTCCCGCAGCCGATGTCGGTGGAGGAGAAGCTCGAATTCTTCGACGTGCTTTGCAGCGTCGGGTTCAAGCAGATCGAGGTCGGCTTTCCCTCCGCCGCGGACACGGAGTTCAACTTCCTGCGCCGCCTCATCGACGAGGACCGCATCCCCGACGATGTGACCGTCCAGGTGCTGGTGCAGACGCGCGACCACCTCATCCGCCGCACCTTCGAGGCCATCGACGGCGCGAGGCGGGCCATCGTCCACATCTACAACTCCACCTCGCCGCTCCAGCGGCGCGTGACCTTCGGCGACGCGACGCGCGAGCAGATCCGCGACCTCGCCATCGAGGGGGCGACGCTGGTCAAGGAGCTGGTCCCGACGGTCCCGCGCACCGAGGTCGTCCTGCAATACTCGCCCGAGTCCTTCTCCGACACCGAGCTGGACTTCGCGCTGGAATGCTGCAACGCGGTCATCGACATCTGGCAGCCGACGCCGGAGAACAAGATGATCGTCAACCTGCCCGACACCGTGCAGTGGACCACGCCGAACATCCACGCCGACATGATCGAGTGGATGTGCCGCCATTTGAAGAACCGCGAGTCGCTGATCGTCTCGCTGCACACCCACAACGACCGGGGCACCGGCACCGCCGCGACCGAGCTGGGCCTGATGGCCGGGGCGGACCGTGTCGAGGGCACGCTCTTCGGCAACGGCGAGCGCACCGGGAATCTCGACATCGTCAACGTGGCGCTGAACATGAACAGCCACGGCATCGACACGGGACTGGACTTCTCCGACCTGCCCGCGCTGCGGCGGGTCTACGAGCGGGTCACCCGCATGGCCGTCGGCGAGCGTCATCCCTACGTCGGCGAACTGGTCTTCACCGCCTTCTCCGGCTCGCATCAGGACGCGATCAAGAAGGGCTTCGACCGCCGCGAGCGCGAGACGAAGGAGAATCCGGACATCCCCTGGGGCGTGCCCTATCTGACGATCGATCCGCAGGATGTGGGCCGCAGCTACGAAGCCATCATCCGCATCAACTCGCAATCGGGCAAGGGAGGCATCGCCTACATCCTCGACCACGAGCACGGCTTCGACCTGCCGAAGACGATGCATCCGCAGGTCGGCAAATACATCTACGACCACGCCGACGCCGAGGGCCGCGAGCTGTCGAACGACGAGATCGGCGATCTCTTCTTCGGCAAGTTCGTCAATCTCGAGTCGCCCATGGGTCTGGTCGATTTCGAGCTCGACCACACGGAGAAGAAGGGCGAAGTCGTCTGCGAGGCCGTCATCGAATGTCGGGGCGAAACCGTCCGCGGTACGGGAAGGGGCAACGGACCGATCAACGCCTTCGTCCACTTCCTCGAAGAGGCGGGGCACAAGGACTTCAAGGTCACCGACTACCGCAGCCACGCCCTGCGCGGCGGATCCGACGCCGACTCGGCCGCCTACGTGCAGATCCAGAGCCTCGTCGACGGTTCCTTGGTCTGGGGTTGCGGCGTCGATCCCTCCATCGAGATGGCGGGACTGAAGGCGCTCGTCTCGGCGTGGAACCTGCAACATGCGGAGGCATGAGGATGGTTGGACCGCTGATGGACGCTGATCTTCGCTGATTGCCAGAACAGAAGTTCACGCGTTCATCCGTGGTCAACGCCTGCTGTCAATGCGGAACCCAAATAGATTCATTCCAGCGGAAAGCCCAAGGAGGGCCGACATTCCTGTCGGCCGACAAGCCCGGTGGCGGCAGGGCCAGCCGGCCGACAGGAATGTCGGCCCTCCTTGAAACCCGGAGCCGCGTCTGTAAAACCATCTGGGTGTCGCATTCATACGACCATCCACAATTCCTCTCCAAACATCAGCGCCGATCCGCGTCCATCAGCGGTCCAACATCCATTTCTCCCATGAGCCATTCCCCTGCCAAAGCCATCCTCTTCGACCTCGACGGCACGCTGCTGGACACCCTGCGCGATCTCGCCGACTCGGGGAACGCGGTGCTTGCGAGCCGTGGCTTCCCCACGCATCCGCTCGACGCCTACCGCACCTTCGTCGGCAACGGCATGGCCAGCCTCGCCCGCGACATCTTCCCCGAGGGTCACAAGCCCACGACGGACGTAGAGGTCGAGGCAGTGCTCTCCGAATATCGCGCCGCCTACGAGCGGAACTGGCGGAACACGACCACACCCTTTCCCGGCATCGCCGGACTGCTCGACCGTCTCGTCGCGGAGGGCGTGCCCATCGGCGTGGTCTCGAACAAGGCTCATGACTTCACCGTGAAATGCGTCGAGACCTTTCTCGGCGATTGGGAGTGGAACGTCGTCCTCGGTCATCGCGAGGGACACACCCGCAAGCCCGATCCCGCCGGAGCCCTCGAAGCCGCCGCCACTCTCGGAGCCGCGGCGGACGAATGCCTCTTCGTCGGCGATTCCGACGTGGACATGCAGACCGCGAAGAATGCCGGGATGCGCGCCCTCGGCGTGGCCTGGGGCTTCCGCCCCGTCGCGGAACTGCGCGCCGCCGGAGCCGACGCCATTCTGGAAAGGCCGGAGGATTTGCTGGAATGGGTATCGTGAGCACGCGCTCAATCCCTCAACCTAGAAAGGAAAATGGGGGCCTACGGAATA
>CAYSZN010000358.1:0-4716 GCA_964435425.1 uncultured Akkermansia sp.
CGGCAACCTCAACGCCACGCCCGCGATCCTGCAAAGCGCCGTCCTCTACGTGCTGCGGCTCTGGACGCAAAGCCCCGTGCCGCTCAACGAGGGGCTCATGCGCGCTGTCGAGATCGACCTGCCGCATGGTATTCTGAATCCGGTCTTCGACGAGGACCCGCTGAAATGCCCCGCCGTGGTCGGCGGCAACGTCGAGACGAGCCAGCGCGTCGTCGATACCCTGCTGAAAGCCCTCGGCGTGCAGGCCTGCTCGCAGGGAACGATGAACAACTTCCTCTTCGGCGACGGCGGCTTCGGCTACTACGAGACGATCTGCGGCGGCGCGGGGGCCGGTCCCGGCTACGACGGAGCCTCCGGCCTGCACACCCACATGACCAACACCGCCATCACCGATCCCGAGATTCTCGAACAGCGCTACCCCGTGCGCCTGCACCGCTTCGCCCTGCGGCGCAGTTCGGGCGGAGCGGGACGCTGGCGCGGCGGCGACGGCATCGTGCGCGAGATCGAATTCCTGCGTCCCCTGCAAGTCTCCCTCCTGACCCAGCACCGTATAGTCGCGCCCTACGGCATGGAGGGAGGCAGCGACGGCGAACGAGGGCGGCAGACCTTGAACGGAGCCGAGCTGCCCGGCATCGCGGCCTTCGCGGCGGAGCCGGGCGATCGTCTCGTTATTGAAACGCCGGGAGGCGGGGGATGGGGGAAGGCGGGCGAAATGTAGCATGGGCTTCCAGCCCATGCCTTCGACGGGAAGGACGTGGAAGGGGAGCGAGACGCCGTTAGCTGAGCAAAACCGGGATAGCGCGAGCCGGATGGGCGGAAGGTCCGTCGAGGGGGCTCGGGCGTCCAATCCAGATGCATGGGCTGGAAGCCCATGCTACATCCGTTCCTGCGCCGACCTCTTCCGCCGGCCTCCCATGCCCGAAAAATCCTTATGAAGACTGCGTCCGCCAGCGAAGACCCCTCCGGGACTCCCATCCTCCTTTTCCGCCCGGTCGATGCGGTTCAACTCGCGAAGGCCTTGGACAAAAAGCCCGTGCAAGTGATCATGGAGTTGATGAATCTCGATCACTTCGTCTCCTTGCGAAGCGAGATTGCCTCGCGGACTACGCGCAATCGCATGGCTTCTTTTATCGGATTCTGGATCGACGGTAGATTCCGAAACCCCATCCCCGGATTCCGCAAACACGCCCATTTTTCCATTTTTCCTTCCCCACCACGCCCCCCTACACTGAGGGCATGGAATCTTCGACTCCCTCCCGCCGCTCCTTCCTCGGCACCGCCCTCGCCGCCGGGGCTGCGACTGCCGCCACCGGACCCAACTTGCTCCTCGGCCAGGCCAAAGGGGCGAACTCGCGCTTCCGCGTCGGAGTGATGGGACTGGGCCGCGGACGTGCCCACATCAAGGCCTACGGCGACGTGCCGAACACGGAGATCGCCTACCTCTGCGACGTGGATTCGAACCGTCTCGTCACCGGAGCCAGCACGATGGACGGCAAGCAGGAGAAGTCGCCCGAAAAAGTCACCGACTTCCGCCGCATCCTCGACGATCCCAACATCGACGCCATTTCCATCGCCGCCCCCAATTTCTGGCAGACCCCCGCCGCCATCCTCGCCTGCCAGGCGGGCAAGCACGTCTACGTCGAGAAGCCCGCGAGCTACAGCGCCCACGAGGCTCTGCGCCTCGCCGAGGTCGCGAAGGAGACGAACCGCCAGGTGATGATGGGCAACCAGCGGCGCTCCTACCCCGGAACGCGGCTCGGCATCGAGAAACTCCGCGCCGGCGCCATCGGCGAGCTGCTCTATGCCCGTTGCTACTACGCCTCCAACCGGCAATCCATCGGCAAGGGGACCGTCACCACGCCTCCCGCCGAGCTCGATTGGCTGATGTGGCAGGGCCCCGTGCCCGACGCGCCCTACAAGGACAACCTCGTCCCCTACAACTGGCACTGGCATTGGCTCTACGGTGGCGGCGAGCTGGCCAACAACGGTCCCCACGGCCTCGACATCGCCCGCTGGGCGCTCGGCGTCGACTACCCGCAGCGCGTCGCCTGCACCGGAGGACGCTACCATTTCGACGACGACCAGGAGACCCCCGACACGATCATGGCCACCTACGACTACGGATCGGTCGGGATCAGCTGGGAAGCGACCTCCTGCCATCCGCGCAAGGCCGACAAGCTGCCTTTCGTCTCCATCTACGGATCGGAAGGCAGCCTCGACTTCAACAGCGCGGCCGGCTGGACGATCCACGACAAGGACGGCAAGGAGATCGAGAAGCACACCGAACCGCCCGGCGACGTCCCCCACTTCACGAACTTCGCCGACGCGGTCCGCGAGGGCAAGGCGCTGACCCAGAGCATCGCCGACGCGCAGACCAGCACGATGCTCTGCCACCTCGGCAACATCGCCTACCGCGCGGGCGGAGCGGTCGACGTCGATCCGAAGACGGGACGCCTCGCCGCCAACCAGTCCGCGGCGGAGAAATTCTGGGCCCGCGAGGCCTACCGCGAAGGCTGGGCCGTGTGAGAAGCCATTTGAAATCCCGGAGGCCCGGGGCGAAATAGCGCCGGATGCCCATCCGTCTCTGCCTTCTCCTGCTCGCCTTCGCGTGGGCGGCGCTCTACCTGCCCGCGCTCGGCGACCCCGAGCTGCGGGGCGAGGAGATCCGCCGCATCCTCCCGGCCCAGGCCATGCTGGAGACGGGCGACTGGATCGTGCCGCGCATCGCCGGCGAGGTCTACGCGAACAAGCCGCCCCTCATCAACTGGGCTGTCGCCGCCGCCTTCGCCCTGACAGGCTCCCCTTCGGAGGCCAGTGCGCGGATGGTCTCGGCCCTCTCCCTCCTCGCCCTCGCGCTCGCCGCCTTCTCCCTCCTGCGCAAAGATCTCGACAACGAGCGCGCCCTCCTCGTCGCCCTCGCCCTGCTCACGACCCTGACCTTGATCGCCAAGGGCCGACTCATCGAGATCGAGGCCCTTTTCACCGCCCTCTTCGGCATCGCCTGCTTCCTCTGGATCCGGCTCTGGTCGGACCGCCGCTCGCCCTGGCTCGTCTGGACCCTTCCCTACCTCCTCCTCGGGCTCGGCTGCCTCGTCAAAGGGCCGGTCCATCTCCTCTTCTGGTTTCCCTTCGTGATCGCGACGCTGCGCTTCGCCGGAGAAGGAAAAAGCATTCTCCACCCCGCCCATGCCCTCGGCATCGCCTCGATGCTCGCTGTCTTTCTCCCTTGGGTCGTCCTGAACATCCGGGAGGTCGGCGCGGGCGACGCCTCCGTCGGGAACTGGGTCGAGGAGCTCGCCATTCGCGGAGACGTCTCGAAGATGGAATGGGACCGCTGGCTGACCAATCCCGTCAAGATTCCCGGAGGCTTCCTTCCCTGGACAATCCCCCTCCTCTATTCCCTCTGGCATCTGTGGAAGCGGCGAGTCTCCCTCGTTCGCGGACAGCGCGAGGACGCCGTCCTCTTCGGCGGGCTCTTCGCCCTCGCCTTCGGTTTTGTCGCCATCTGCCTCACCCCGGGCGGGGTGCCGCGCTACCTCATGCCGGTCTACCCGCTCGCCGCCCTCGCCACGGTCGTGCTCCACTTCCGCCTGCCCGAGACGGTGCGGGAGCGATACGAAACCTTCGGACGCCGCATCAACGTCGTCCTTATTCCCCTGCTCCTCCTCGCGCCCCCGGCGATGGCCCTTCTGGCATGGACCAAAGGCGAGAGCGTCCCCCTGCCTGCGATTCTGGCGGGCTGCCTCGTCGTGTCCGCCGTCGCCTATCTCGTCCTGACGCGATGGAGCCGCCGGACCGTCCTTCTCACCACTCCGCTCCTCATCGCCGCGGGCGGGATCGGCCTGCTCCCGGCATCGCAGCCCTTCCAGAGCGAACGCGAGATCTTCCGCGAAGCCTCCGCCGAGATCGCCGCCCTCGCTCCCGTCGGAGGGCGCATCGTCGTCTACGCGGACCACGAATTCCGCAACCGCCTGACCAAGCACCTGCGCCTGCTCTACTATGTCCGGGAGCCCGTCGATGGCATCGGCGAAAACGGCACCCTGCCGGAGGATACGGCTCTGCTCGTCGGCCGCCCCGAATCCAGAGAGGTGATGCAGGAGAAGCTGGCTCCGCGGACCGTGGAGACGGAGGAAATCGTCGTCATCCGCAAGGTGCCCCTGCTCGTCCTGCGGCCCCGGTCCTCGGCAGGCAGCCCTGCGGAGGAAGCCGGAACTGCCAAGCCATCGCCGTAGCGGAGTCGCCTCCCTTACTCTTCCTCATCCTCCTACTCCTACTTCCTCTCCAAGCCCGCCTATCCTACGAATTTGAGTAAGCGTAGGAGGATGAGGAAGAGTAGGAACCAAGAGGCTTCCTCGCTTCCCACCACGCACCGTTTCGGAGTCCAAGGGTAGCCCCGAGCGGCCCGCTCGGGGAACGAACGTCGTTTGGACATCCGATTGGCCGCGCGGGCCGCACGGCCCTACCCTTGCCTTGCGGCAAGCCCATCCTTTGCCCCCCCTTACTCTTCCTCATCCTCCTACTCCTACTTCCTCTCCAAGCCCGCCTATCCTACGAATTTGAGTAAGCGTAGGAGGATGAGAATGAGTAGGAATCAAGGGGCTTCCTCGCTTTCCCCTACGCGCCGATTCGGAGCCCGAGGGTAGCCCCGAGCGGCCCGCTCGGGGAACGAACGTCGTTTGGACGCCCGATTGGCCGCGCGGGCCGCACGGCCCTACC
>CAYSZN010000359.1:0-4696 GCA_964435425.1 uncultured Akkermansia sp.
AGACGGCGACCGGTTCGCGCTCCATTCCTGTCGGGATGCTGCCGGATTCTCTGGCAGGCCGGATCTCGATGTCGCCTGCGGTCAATCCGCCCGCCAACACCCTGGAGGCTCTGCTGGCCGGGAAGCCCGGTTCCATCAAGACGGCGGCGGAACAAACCGCCGCCAAGGCGGGCGGGGCGGTCGCCTCGGTTGGCAATGCGCCGGAGGAGGGAACTGCGGAGGCGTCTCCGGCGAACGACCAGGCGGCCATTCGGAAGCGGAACGAGGAGCGTCTCCGGCAGATCACCGAGCTGAAGCTGCGCCATTCTGCGCTCTTCACCCAGAAGAAGGTCGCGAGGCAGGACAAGGCCAACGCCGAGAGACTGTTCCGGGAAGCCAAGATCAAGAGGTCCCAGTCGGAGATCACCTCCACCATGAAGATCCACAACGATAAGATCAACTCTATCGAAAAGGAGGAGTCCTCGCTACGGGAACAGATCGCGAGGCTCCAGGCCCAGATGGAGTGATCCACCTCACTCCAACCACTTCAGCTCGTCCAGCCTTGCCGAAACGTAGCCGAAGGCGAGTTGCGATTGCAGTTCGAGCGGGATGCGGTAGCTGTCGTCGCTGAACCAGAGGGTGGTCTGCCTCACCTTCTCGTAGGTCTTGATGCTCAGGTCCGGGTTCACCTTCCCGATCTTGGCGTCCAGCTTGATCGCGTCGTAGGTCTTGCCTTTGACTTTGTGGGATTCGCGCCCGAGAACCTGGAAGGTCGCGAGGTAGGGACGGTTGAATGGGGTCACGACCATGGTGATCTCGTCGCCGTCCTTGAGTGGCTGGCTGCGGAGATAGAAGGCGGACGAGAGGGCGTCCTGGCCGAAGTCGAAGCGGAAGCGGCCCGTGTTGGAGATGGTTCCGTCCTTCTGCTTCGAGGTGGTGGTGTAGATCTGGCGCTTCGTCTCGAAGACGATGTCGTAGCTGTTCTCGGTGTTGCGCTCCTTCTCGACGAGCTGGAAGGTGAGGGGGCGCAGGCTGTTCTGGTCGACGATAGAGCGGGCTCGGAAATCGTAGGGATAGAGGAGGCGCGCAAAGCCGGTGCTCCGCCCTTCGGCGTCGCCGACGAAGCGACCGGTCCGCTCTTCGCTCTTCACGACCGAAAGCTGGACCCGCCCGGCGTTGACCCGGTGGTTCCAGTCGAGCGTATACTCCAAGGCGACGGGGCGTAGATCCGCGTGGTTGCCGGGGGGCAGCCGCGTCACGTTCTTCATCCATGCAGGTGGTCCCTCGGGCTCCTGCGCAGGGGCCGCCAGAATGGCCATCAGAGAGACAAAAGCGGCAGAGGGAAACGCTTTCATGGAGAGGAGCGTAGACGATGACAGATGGAACTTCGCATCAACTTTAACTAACGTTGATATTCTGGAAATTCGAGACAATCATAGGCCAATGAGCGTTGCTGGCAATCCAAAGATTGGTTTTCTTTCATCATTTTTTGTTCATTCTGGAGGTGCGGCGCTGAAGTCGATGCTCCTGCCCGGATGCGCCCTGCTGTCGATGCTCGGCGCGTGCGGGCGTCCTGGCGAGAGGGATGGAGAGGCGGTTGCCGAGGAGATCCCCGCGGGCCGAAGCGACTGGCCCCTGTTTCGTGGCGATGCGGAGATGCGGGGACTGACTCCTGAAACGATCCGTCCGCCCCTGTCGATGGCGTGGTCCTACGGGCCGCCAGTGGCGGAAGGCAAGCGCCGTCCTCCCATCGAGGCGTCTCCGGTCGTCGCCGATGGGCGGGTCTACGTCGGCAGCCAGGATGGGAACTTCTATGCCCTCGATCTGGAGACGGGGAGTCCTGCTTGGATTTTCAAGGCCGACGGCCCCATCATCGCACCGGCGGCGGTGGTCGGGGACCAGGTCTGCTTCGGCGATACCCACGGGATCGTCTATGCGCTGACCGCCGCGGACGGAAGCGAACGATGGCGCTTCGAGACCGAGGGCAAGATCGAGGGAGGGGTGAACGCCCTCGTCGAGGAAGGGCAGCCCACACGCCTCTTCATCGGCAGCCACGACTATTTCCTCTACTGCCTCGACGCCGCCTCGGGGGCCGAGCTTTGGAAGCAGGAGACCGGGAACTACGTCGTCTCCACGCCGTCCCTGGTGAAGAGCGGCGGGCGGGTCGACCTGACCTTCGGTGGATGCGATGGCCTTCTGCACATCCTGCCCGCAGACGGGGAGGGGGAGCGCCGCGAGATCGAGATCGGCGCCTACATCGCCAACACCTCGGCGGTACGCGACGGGATCTGCTACGTCGCCCACAACGGCGGCGAGATCGTCGCCATCGAGATCGCCTCGGGCGAGACGGTGTGGAAGACGAAGACGGGCATCGAATACACCGCCTCGCCCGCAGTGGACGAATCCCGGCTGTATGTGGCCGGCCCGGACAAGCGCCTCGTCGCCTACGACCGGACTTCCGGGGAGGAGCTCTGGGCCTTTCTCTCGAGACGGGCCTTGTCGAGCTCTCCGCTGCTCAGCGCGGGAGTCGTCTGGCAGGGCGGGATGGATGGGCGGATCTACGCGGTGGACAGCGAAAGCGGCGGCGAGTTGTGGAATTTCGAGCTTGGCACGCAGATCAAGGCCTCTCCGGCGGCATCGCGCGGGACCCTCGTGGTTTGCGGCGAGGACGGAGCGGTGTATGCTTTCAGACAGTGAGGAGTCTTTCTCCGAGAACCCCACCCCCTCCAGATACCATGTCCTCCGTCTCCCGCCCTGCCTCGTCCGCAGGACTCATTGACAAGCTGAAGGTGCCGCTCGACGCGAGCGCCTCCGAGCAGACCGAGGTGGGAAACTACTTCGTGGCCAACTACCCGCCCTTCTCCTTCTGGAAGCCCGATCACAAGGAGGCCGTCCACGAGATCCTGAATTCCCCCCGACCCGCCGACACGGACCTCGGGGTCTATTTCCACATTCCCTTCTGCCGCAAGCGCTGCCATTTCTGCTACTTCCGCGTCTACACCGACAAGAACGCCGCCGAGATCAACGCCTATCTCGATGCGGGCATCCGCGAGTTCGAGCGATACTCCCGCACGTCCTACCTCGCCGGGCGCAAGCCGCAGTTCGTCTATTTCGGCGGCGGCACGCCCAGCTACCTCTCCGTTCCGCAGCTCCAGAGCCTGACCGACCGGATGAAGGACCTCTTTCCCTGGGACGAGGCCGAGGAGGTCGCCTTCGAGGCCGAGCCGGGCACCCTTACCGAGAAGAAGCTGGAGGCCCTCCGCGAGATCGGCGTGACCCGCCTCAGTCTCGGCATCGAGAGCTTCGACGACCACATTCTGGAGGTGAACGGCCGCGCCCACCGGTCGAAGGAGGCCTATCGCGCCATCGGATTCGCCAAGACCCTCGGCTTCGAGCAGCTCAACATCGACCTCATCGCCGGGATGATGGACGAGACGCCGGAGAACTGGGAGCGCGTCGTGCGGACCGCCATCGAGCAGGAGCCCGACTGCGTCACCATCTACCAGATGGAGATCCCCTACAACACGACCATCTACCGAGAGATGAAGGAATCCGGCCGGATCACCGCGCCGGTGGCCGACTGGCGGACGAAGCGAGCCTGGGTGGACTGGGCCTTCGACCAGTTCGAGGAGGCGGGCTACACCGTCAGCAGCGCCTACACCGTGGTGAAGAATCCCGAGACGACGAAGTTCGTCTACCGCGACAGCCTCTGGGCCGGGGCCGATCTGCTTTCCGCCGGGGTCGCGAGCTTCGGCCATTTCGGCGGCGTCCACTACCAGAACCAGGCCGATGTCGGCCCCTACATGACGGAGGTCGATGCCGGCGGGCTGCCCATCTTCCGCGCCTACCCGACGAACCACGACGAGCGCTTCATCCGCGAGTTCATCCTCCAGCTCAAGCTCGGGCATACCGACCGAGGCTATTTCCGGGCGAAATACGGAGAGGATCCGGTGGAGCGTTTCCCCGAGCGCTTCGAGGAGCTGGCCCGGCAGGGCTGGTTCCGGGTCGAAGGCGACGGCATCTTCGTCAGCCGGGAGGGCCTCCTCCAGATCGACCGCCTTCTCCATGGCTTCTTCCTCCCGCAGCACCGCGATGCACGCTACACCTGAAGAGGAGTCCAGGCTGGCGCTCTCCGAGGCGCTGGGCTGGCTCCTGCCCTTCCATTTCTTCTACGAAAGAGCCGGGCTGGACCTGCCCGACTTCCGCTTTCTGAGCGGAGACGAGGTGCCCTATCCCTACCGGTCCCTCCTCGTGCATGCGAACGACATGACGCCGACCTTGGCGGCGTTCCATCATTCCCGCCTCTATCTGGACGTCCACGCGCACGAGGCGAGCGAGGCCTTCGTGATGCGGCTCGTCTCCCTTCGGTCCGTGGCCACCGACGCGCCGGTCGAATACGGGGCCATCGCGATCCAGCTCGGCGGGCTGCCTCCCGAGGTCGCGGCCGAGGTCGTGGCGGGGCGAAAGCCGCTTGGCGCGCTGCTCGGCGAATACGGAGTCGAGCATCGCGGGGCACCCGTGGCCTACTTCGCTGTGCCTGCCGACGAGGCCATCGCCTGCGCCCTGAACCAGCAGCCTGGCGAAATCCTCTACGGACGCTGCAACCAGCTCCTGGACGGCGAGGGCATGGTCTTCGCGGATATTGTGGAGATCCTGCCCCGCAGCGATGAGTCGGAGCGCTGGGTGGGGTAAATCCTTGTTCGCCCACAATTTTTTT
>CAYSZN010000360.1:0-4689 GCA_964435425.1 uncultured Akkermansia sp.
GCCACGCGCCACCGCCCAGGACGCGCCTTCCGCCACGGACCGCAGTCCGCAGGCGAGAGGAGTTCTGCGTTTCGTCCCCGACGGCGCTTCCTTCGGCGGGAGAGGGGACGAGTCCGACTGGTTCCATTCCGAGACCGACCCCGGCATTGCCCCCGCCGACCTTCTGGGCCAAGGCGACTTCACCCTTTCGCTTTGGGTGAATGCCCCGGACGGGGACGATATGCCCGGCGACCTGCTCTCCTGGCGGGACGAGAAAAGCCGGAAGGGCGTGCTCCTGAGCCTGAAGACCAATCCCGGCGTCACCACCAGCGAGCCGAACCGCCGCCACTTGCAGTTCAGCATCGACGACGGCAGGAAATCGCCGTGGATCGACTGCGGCCGGCCCGGAGGGGAGCACTCGCTCTTCGCCTTCGCCCTCGCCGTCCACGAGGGGCACCTCTACGCCGGCACCTGCGAGCCCTACGGCGGCCGCACCGGGCAGGTCTACCGGCTCGAAGGCAACGACCAGTGGGTCCCCTGCGGCGCGCCCGACCGCTCGAACAGCGTCACCGCCCTGATCGTCCATCAGGGGCAGCTCTACGCGGGCACCGGCAGATACCGCGTGGCCGGCTCGTCCCTGCCCGAATCGGAGAACGTGGAGCGCGGCGGCCGCATCTTCCGCTATCTCGGCGAGGAGCGCTGGGAGCTGGTCGGCGAACTGCCGGACACCGAGGCCGTGGGCGGGCTCGCCGTCTATGGCGGACGGCTCCACGCCTCCTCGTTCTACCGGCCTGCCGGCTTCTTCCGCCACGAGGGCGGCAGCGAATGGACCTCCCTGCCCGTGCCCGAGGGACCGCCCCGCGACGGCGGCGAAGGCACCGAGCCGAAACGCGTCCAGGCTCTCGCCACGCACGACGGCTTTCTCTACGCCAGCAGCTACGACGGTGGCCGCGTCCATCGCTGGGACGGGTCGGCCTGGACCGATCTCGGCCAGATCGGCGAGGACACCCAGACCTATTCCTTCGCCGCCCACGAGGGGCGCCTCCTCGTCGGCATGTGGCCCAGCGGCAAAGTCTACCGGCTGGAGAAGGACGACGCCTGGACCGACCTCGGCCGCCTCGGGGAGGAGCTCGAGGTCATGGGCATGGCGGTCCACCATGGTCGCCTCCTCGGCGGCACCCTTCCCCTCGCCGAAATCTACGAATACCGGGGCGGCACGGAATGGGAACGCCACACCCAGCTCGACCGGACGCCCGACGTCAAATACCGCCGCGCCTGGACCATGGCCGAGCACGACGGCGAGGTCTACTGCAGCACCCTGCCGTCCGGGCATGTCCACTCGTGGCGGGCCGGCGCGGGGATCGCCTGGGGGCATCCTTTCCCGGAGGGCTGGCACCATCTCGCCGCGGTCCGCTCGTCCGGACGGATCGCGCTCCATCTCGACGGCAAGCTCGTGGCCGAACGCCCACTCGACGGCGAGCCCTTCGACCTCCGCCACGGCGGGAAGCTCCGCATCGGAAGCGGTCCCAACGACCATTTCCTCGGCCAGATCCGCGACCTGCAAATCCACGGCCGCGCCCTCGGCGACGATGAGATCCGGGAATTGGCGAAACCGTAGCGCTCTGCGAGTTGATAGTTGAGGGTTGATAGTTGAGAGGCCCGGAATTCAGAAGTTGCCTCGATGCGGCAACCCTCTCCATGGGTGAACTTGGATTTCGGCGCAATCTGCCCCTTTCCAGCCTATCAACTCCCGACTATCAACTATCAACTATCAACTCAAGTCCAATGTCCAATCTCCTCGAACAGCTCGACCACGAAATCCTCATGGCCCGCCAGCGCGTCTACCGCGTCGGCCAGCCCACGCCCTTGCAGGAACTGTCGATTCCTGGGATCCGGGCGAAGGTCTTCTGCAAGCGCGAGGATCTCGGGCCGATCAAGGCCTACAAATGGCGCGGGGCCTTCAACCGCATGGCCCTGCTGAGCGAGGAGGAGCTGCGCCGCGGCGTGGTCGCCGCCTCCGCGGGCAACCATGCCCAGGGGGTGGCCATCGGCGCGCGCGTCCTCGGCACGAAGGCGATCATCCACATGCCGCGCTCGACGCCCCTGATGAAGCAACGGGCGGTGGCGGCGCACGGAGGCGACCACGTGGAGATCCGCCTCGTCGGCGACAGCTACGACGACGCCAGTGCGGCGGCCAAGTGCGTCTCGACCGAGCAGGGCATGGCCTACATCCATCCCTACGACGACCTCGCCGTGATGGGCGGACAGGGAACCCTGGCGGACGAGATCGTCATGTCCGGCGCGGGACCGTTCACCCATGCCTTCCTCCAGATCGGCGGTGGAGGCATGGCCGCGGCGACGGCGCGCTGGCTGAAGCGCTTCTTCCCCGGCATCCGCACCATCGGCGTCGAAGGCGTGGACCAGGCCTCGATGAAGGCGGCCGTGGCGCAGGGCGGCCCCGTCGATCTCGCCTATCTCGACGTCTTCTGCGACGGCACCGCGGTGCGGCGCGTCGGCGACCTGACCTACGCGATCTGCCGCGAGACCCTCGACGAGTTCGTCACCGTGACCAACGACGAGGTCTGCAACGCGACGCGCCTGCTATGGGAGGCGAACCGCGCGATCCCCGAGCCGGCCGGGGCGATGGGGCTGGCGGGCGCGCTGCGGATGCGGGACGGGCTCGGCGAGGACGACCGCATCGTCGTCGTCCTCTGCGGGGCGAACATGGACTTCTCGCAACTGGCCTACATCGCCCGGCACGGCGGCGTGGGACCGGATGGACGGCGCTTCATCCGCTTTCCCATGCCCGAGCAACGGGGCTCGCTGGTCAAGCTGCTGCGCGGACTGCCGAAGAACATCAACCTCATCGACGTGCAGCACGGCAAGACCGGCAAGGCGATCTCCTATCCGGTGATCGGGCTGACCGGCACGCCGGAAGACTTCGCGGAGATGGACCGCTACTTCTCGTCGCTCGACATCGGGCACGCCGACGTGACCAACAGCGAGGACGTGGATTTCCGGATCATCAACTACTCGCCGGAGCTCTTCCAGCATCCGCTCTTCGTCCACATCGAGTTTCCCGAGAGGCCCGGCGCCTTCCTCGCCTTCATGGAGGAGGTCAAGGACAAGGCGAACCTGTGCTACTTCAACTACGCCTACTCCGGCGAACGCGTCGGCCGCGCCCTGATCGGGATGGAGTTCGCCAGCCCCGAAGACCGGGCGACCGTCCACGCCCAGTTGGAGGGGATGGTCAATGCGTCGATCCGCGCCTACCGGGAGATCTCCGCCGAGGCCCTCGAGCGGATCGTCGGGTAGGGAAGGGAGAATCGGGAGCGCCTCATGATGCTTGACGGCGAACCGCTTTTCAGTGTCCAATGCCCGTTCCTTCGCGCCTTATTCATCCGACAACGCCCCCATGAACCGACGCCATTTCCTCCATTCCTCCCTCGCCGCGAGCCTCGCCGCCATTCCCGCCGTGGCGGAGGGCAAACGCAAGCCCCGCATCCTCCTGCGCAACGGCTGGCAGAGCCAGAACATCGGCGACATCGCCCACTACATGGGCATGATGGAGCTGCTCAAGCTCCACCAGATCGACGCCGAGGTGCGCTTCTGGACCAGCAACATGGAGAACGGGGCGGACGAGCTCTTCAAGAAGCACTTCCCCGAGGTGCCCTTCTTCAAGGACGAGGAGAGCATCCAGCGCGCCTTCGAGGAATGCGACTTCTTCCTGCACGGCTCCAGCTCCGGCTTCGGTGCGTGGCGCAATGCCAAGCGCTGGCACGACGAAACCGGCAAGCCCTTCGGCGTCATGGGCATCTCGCTCACCAGCGCGGAGCCGGAGCTCCTCGACACGCTGAAGCTCGCCCAGTTCGTCTATTTCCGCGACGGCGTCTCCGCCCAGGCCGCCACCGGCATTCTCAACGTCCCGAAACCGCCCGCGATGGGCTGGGGACCGGACACGGCCTTCGGCATCGTCAAGCTGCGCGACGAGGAGCGCGCCACCGCCTACCTTGAGGAAAACGGACTGGAGGAAGGCAAGTTCCTCTGCTGCATCCCGCGCTACCGCTGGACGCCCTTCTGGACCCTACACAAGAACCGGGCCGTCGACGAGGCCAAGCTCGCCCGCAGCGAGGAGATGAAGGAGCACGACCACGCCCCCTACCGCGAGGCCATCGTCCGCCTCGTGCGCGAGGCCGGGGTGAAGGTGCTCGTCACCCACGAGGACCAGACCCAGATCCAGCTCGGCAAGGAAGTCCTCTACGACCCGCTCCCCGACGACGTGAAGAAGAACGTGGTGTGGCGGGAGAAATTCTGGCTCACCGACGAGGCCCTCAGCATCTACGTGCGCAGCCTCGGCCTTTTCGGCAACGAGATGCACAGCCCCATCCTGTGCATCGCCAACGGCATCCCCGCTATCGTGGGGCGCTGGGACGAGCAGACCAACAAGGGCTTCATGTGGCGCGACATCGGCCTCGACGAATGGCTCTTCACCATGGACGACGAGGAGCGCCTCGCGCAGATCCCCGAAACCGTCCTCGCTCTCGCCCAGGACCCCGCCGCCGCCAAGGCCAAGGCCGAGAAGGCGCGCCAGATCGTGCTGGTCAAGCAGCGCGAGCAGTTCGACACCCTGCGGAAGGCGCTGGGGTAGGATGGCTTAGGTGGAATGCCTTTTCGGGTTCTTCGCCGGCCCACCGTTCTCCAATTCCGTAT
>CAYSZN010000361.1:0-299 GCA_964435425.1 uncultured Akkermansia sp.
GCGAACGGAACCGTGGCAAGCAGCAGAAGGGCGAAGAGGCGCATCGGGACAAGGGACTGGGGAAGGAGCAACCGGAGAAAAAGATGATAGTTGAGGGTGGATCGGCTGGAAATGGAAATCAGACACCTCTGGTGGAACCGGAGGTTTGGGGATTGGAGCGGTCGTTGGGCCAGCGCCCTTACTCCTACTCTTACCTCATACTCCTTACTCTTACTCCTGCTCGGAATCGGAGGAGTAAGAGTAAGGAGTAAGAGCAGGAGCCCTCTCCCCATGACTCACACCCCCACCGCCGAAAGGAA
>CAYSZN010000361.1:309-4681 GCA_964435425.1 uncultured Akkermansia sp.
CGGACGCCCCGGCGGTGCGTCCCTACCGGGCTCCATCGGAGTGGCAAGGATTTGGTGACATCGGACGGTCATTTGTTCGCTTAATTCCGTGCCAGTCGGGACTGGCCCCCAAATCCAGCCAAGCGGAGCTCGTCCACACCTATCTCCCCCACGCCCCAACTCCCACCGCCGAAAGGAAGTCGTCCGAGACCCGGTAGCGTCTCCCCGCCTCCATTGTGACGATGCGGCCGTCGCCGGCCTTCACGCGCAGGTGCAGGGGGCGTTCGCCCGGATGGTCGGCCGCGGCAAGACGAAGCGTTTCGATCGCAGAGATGGCATCCAGCTCGACCACGACGGGCTTCACCGCGGGAGCGGCATGGTGCCCGTTGCCGTTCGTGCCGCCGAAGCGGTCGGTCGGGACGTAGTTCGGGTCCTGGGCGATGGCCTTGATCTCCTCGGCCATGAGACGGTTCGTATCGGTGCGGGTGTCCTGCTCGATCTTCGCCTTCAGCTCGATCACCGAGCCTTTCACAAGCAGGGCGTTGCACTTCTGGTAGGTCTCGTTCCACACCATCACCTCGGTCGCGCCGGTGAAGTCCTCGAAAGTCAGCACGGCGAAGGGCTTGCCCTCGCGCTTCGTGTACTTCACCGCGACCTCGCCGATCATCCCGGCGAAGCGCTCGGGCTTCTTCCCCGGCTTCATCTGGGGCAGGTCGGCGAGGGTGGAATACTTGCCCTTCTCGAGGACACCGCGGTATTCGTCGAGCGGGTGGCCGGTGACGTAGAAGCCGAGCAGGTCCTTCTCGTGGGCGAGGTATTCGCGCTGGTTCCAGACGACGCGGTCCTCCTCGACGACCTCGGGCGGCGCGGCGGCGCTCATCAGTTCGTTCATGTCGAAGAGCGAGGCCTGCCCGGTGGCGCGGTCGCGCTGGGCCGCGCTCGATCCGGCGATGACCTGTCCGACACGCGAGAAGAGGTCGTCGCG
Organism: uncultured Akkermansia sp.; assembly: GCA_964435425.1. GTDB lineage: Bacteria > Verrucomicrobiota > Verrucomicrobiia > Verrucomicrobiales > DEV007 > Arctic95D-9. The sequence continues at coordinate 1,274 of CAYSZN010000361.1, forward strand.
GCGCTCCAGAGTGAAGTCGAAGGCCCCGGCCTTGATGAGGTTCTCGAGGATCTTGCGGTTCACCGAACGGCTGTCGAGGCGTCCGGCGAAGTCCTCCAGCGACTTGAACTCCCCGTTCGCCTCGCGCTCGCGGATGACCGCCTCCATCGCGCCCTCGCCGACGTTCTTCACCGCGGCGAGGCCGAAGCGGATGGCCCGCCGCTCCTCCTCGCGGCCCTCGGGGGCGAACTTCAGCATCGAGCGGTTCACGTCCGGCGCGAGGATCTCGATGCCCATGCGCTGGCACTCGGCCACGAAGGTGGAGATCTTGTCCGTGTTGTTGACCTCGTTGGAAAGCACCGCGGCCATGAACTCGACCGGGTAGTTCGCCTTGAGGTAGGCGGTGTGGTAGCTGATCAGCCCGTAGGCGGCGGAGTGCGACTTGTTGAAGCCGTAGCCCGCGAACTTCTCGAGCAGGTCGAAGATCTCGCTGGCCTTCTTCTCCGGGATCTTGTTCACCTCGGCGCAGCCCTTCACGAACTTGGCCCGCTGCTTCACCATCTCCTCCAGCTTCTTCTTGCCCATCGCCCGGCGGAGCAGGTCCGCCTCGCCGAGGGAGTAGCCCGCGAGGAGGTTCGCGGCCCGCTGCACCTGCTCCTGGTAGATGAGGATGCCGTAGGTCTCCTTGCTCGCCTCCTCGAGGAGCGGGTGGAGGTACTCGACCTTCTTCTTCCCTTTCTTCCGGTCGATGAAGTCGGGGATGAGGTCCATCGGCCCCGGACGGTAGAGGGCGATCAGCGCGATGATGTCCTCGATGCGGTTTACGTCGAACTGGCGGCAGAGGCTCATCATTCCGCCGGATTCGAGCTGGAACACGGCGGTCGTCTCGCCCCGGTTGAGCAGCTCGAAGGTGGCCCGGTCGTCGAAGCCCTCGTTGTCCAGCTCGAAGCCCGGCATGTGGCGGTGGATCAGGTCGACCGCGTCCTGCATCACCGTCAGGGTCTTCAGGCCGAGGAAGTCCATCTTCAGCATGCCCAGGTCGGTGAGCGGGCTCATCGCGTACTGGGTCACGACTTCGCCTTCCTTCCCCCGGATCAGAGGGACGTAGTTCGTCAGCTCCCGGTCGCCGATGACGACGCCGGCGGCGTGGATACCGGTGCCCCGGGTGAGGCCCTCGAGGAAGATGGCGTGCTTCCACAGCTCGGCGATGGTGGGATTGTTCTCCAGCTCGGCGGCGAGGTCGGGATTCTTCTTCTTCGCGTCGGCGAGGGTGATGTTCAGCTCCGTGGGGATCATCTTCGCGATGCGGTCGCCCTCGGAGAAGCTCAGTCCCATCACCCGCCCCACATCGCGCACCACGCTCTTCGCCCCGAGCGTGCCGAAGGTGACGATGTGCGAGACGGCCCGCTCGCCGTACTTCCGCCGCACGTAGTCGATCACCTCGGGCCTGCGCGTCTGGCAGAAGTCGATGTCGATGTCCGGCGGCGAGACGCGCTCGGGATTGAGGAATCGCTCGAAGATCAGCCCGAAGCGCAGCGGGCAGAGATCCGTGATCCCCAGCACGTAGGCCACCAGCGAGCCCGCCGCAGAGCCCCGGCCCGGACCGACCGGGACGCCGTTGTCCTTCGCCCACTTCACGAAGTCCCAGGTGATGAGGAAGTAGGAGACGAAGCCCATCTTCGCCATCACGTCGATCTCGTAGTCGAGGCGGCGGCGCAGCTCCCCGTCGGTCTGCGCCCGCTCGCCGTAGCGCCACGCGAGGCCATCGTAGCAGACCTTCTTGAAATACTCCTCGCGCGGGCTGCCGTCGGGCGACTCGAACTGCGGATACTTCTCCGAGCTGGTCGAGTCGAGGTGGATCGTCACATCGCACATCTGGGCGATGCGGTAGGTGTTGTCGCAGGCCTCGGGCAGGTCCTTGAAGAGCCGCCGCATCTCGTTGGTCGTCTTGAAGTAGACCTCGGGGGAGTATTTCATCCGGTTCTCGTCCATCAGGAGCGAGCCGGTGCCGATGCAGATCATCACGTCGTGGGCGTCGTGGTCGGCCTGGTTGAGGAAATGCACGTCGTTCGCCGCGACGAGTCCAAGGCCGAACTCCTTTCCGAGCCCGGCCATCTGCCGCGTGCATTTGGCCTGCTCCGCAAAGCCGTGGTCGTGGACCTCGAGGAAGAAGCGGTCCTTCCCAAAAATGTCGACGAACTCGCCCAGACTCCTCCGCGCCGCGTCGAGATCGTCCGCCTGGATGAACTGATTGATCTCCCCGTTGATGCAGCCGCTCAGGCAGACCAGCCCCTCCGAGTGGGCGGCGAGGGCCTCCTTGTCGATGCGGGGCTTGTAGTACATGCCCTCGAGGTGGCCGAGGCTGGAGAGCTTCATCAGGTTCGCGTAGCCCTCGTTCGTCGCCGCGAGGAGGGTGAGGTGCGAGTTGCGCTTCTTCTTCGCCTTGCCGCTCGCCACCACGGGATCGACCTTCTTGTCCGTGAGGGCCACGCCGGGCGGGGTGAGGTAGGCCTCGCAGCCGATGATGGGCTTGATCCCCGCCTTCCTCGCCTTCTGGTAGAACTCGATGGCCCCGAAGATGTTGCCGTGGTCGGTCATGGCCACGGCGGGCATCTTGCAGCGCTCGACCTTCTTCATCAGCTCCCCGATGCGGACCGCCCCGTCGAGGAGGGAGTACTCGGTGTGCAGGTGGAGGTGGATGAAGGGGTCGGTTGGCATCGCGGAGGAACGGAATCGGGCGGGAAACAGAGTAGGCAGGCCCGGGACCCCGGCAAGGGCTTTGTCAGGGGAAATGGACGGGGGTCGTGCCCGATCTGCGGATTGACAGGCCGCATCCGGGGCGGCTGGCTGGACGCCAGCGAATTCGTCTCCGAGTTGCAACGCGAACCCGAACCCGCCCATCCGCAAGTGCGCGGCTGGCGACGTTGACACGGAACGCGGCTCTCGGGTAGGCTCGCGCGCATGATGAGGCATTCATTCGATCGACGTTCGTTCCTGCAAACCTCCCTGGCCGGGGTCGCGTCCCTGTCCTCCTTGCACGGTGTCGCCATCCTGCTGGGTGCCGAAGGCCAAGGCGTCGCCGATCCGGTGTTGGACGAGGATGCGCCGCAGTTCCGCAAGGGAGATCCCGACACCCTGTTCCTCACCTGGCTGCGGGACCCGACCACGACCATCGCCGTGGTCTGGGTCGGGCAGGAGCTGCCGGACGCCGAGGTGGAAGTGCGCTGCTCGGCGCTGGACGGGGACTCCTGGAACAGGGTCAAGCCGGTGAGGCGACCCTATCCCGCCGGGGGCTTGTCCGTGTACCAGGCGGAAGTGACCGGGTTGGCCCCCGGATCACAATACAAGCTGCGGATCGGCAAGGGAAAGGCCGATCACCTCTTCCAGACGATGCCCGCGAAGGCGACCAGCTCCTTCCAGTTCGTGTCC
>CAYSZN010000362.1:0-4680 GCA_964435425.1 uncultured Akkermansia sp.
GTCCTCATGCTGCCTTGGCATGCTGACGGCAGAATTGCCTGCCCAATCCTCCGAGGCGGCGGTGCGGGGCAGCGTGGTCGAGCTATGGGCCGAGGTTTCGGAATCGCCTCCGCATGTGACCTTGCGCTGGAACCCGGGCTTCTACTCCCCGACGGGCCTCGTGATCCATCGCCGTCGGCCCGGAGAGGTGGGGTGGGGGACCGCGGTGCCGCTCCCCGCCTCGGTCACTTCCTACGCCGATACGACGGCGGAGGCGGAGACGCTCTATGAATACCGGATCGTCCGCAGCCAGAACCACGCCGTTTTCCCCACGGCGGAGGGGTGGCTGTGGACCGGGGCGAATGTCCCGGTGGTGGATCGGCGGGGGCGGATCATCCTCGTCGTCGACGCCAGCATGGCGGCGCCGCTCGCCCCTGAGATCGATCGTCTTCTTGCCGACTTGGTTGGCGACGGCTGGGAGGTGGCGAGAAGCGACGTCCCCCGCACCGCGACGCCGCCCCAGGTGAAGGATGCGATCCGGGGCTGGTATGTCGTGGCTCCGGAGAAGACGAAGGCGGTGCTGCTTCTCGGGCGGATCGCGGTCCCATACTCGGGCATCGTCTGTCCCGACGGGCATTGGGAGCCGGAGAACCACCATCGCGGCGCCTGGCCGACGGACGCCTACTACGGGGACATGGACGGCGTGTGGACCGACAGCTCCATCGACTACGCCCTTTCCAATGCCGATGGCACGCGGAACACCAACGTCCCCGGCGATGGAAAGTTCGACGTCTCCCTGCTCGTTGGCGAGCATCTCCCCGAACTGGTCGTCGGCCGGATCGATCTCGCGAACATGGCTGGCGTCGCCGGCGGATTTTCGGAGACGGCGCTGCTCCGCCGCTACCTCGACCGGCACCATGCCTTCCGCCATCGCCTCGCCCCGTTCGCCAGCTTGGGCGAGGGGGCCTTGATCGACGACGACACCTTCGGGCCGCAGGATGGCTGGCCCTTTGCCGCCGAGGCCTGGGCGGCGGGCGTGGCCCTGTTTGGCAACGGTGGCGTCGGCTCGGGGAACTGGATTCCCACGCTGAGGGACCAAGCCCACCTCTTCGCCTACGGCGGCGGTCCCGGCTGGTTTCAGGGGGCTGCTGGCGTCTCGACGAGCGCCGACTTCCGCGACACCCGCTGCCGTGCCGTCTTCAACCTGCTCTTCGGCAGTTTCTTCGGCGACTGGGATTCCAGCGACAACTACCTGCGTGCGCCGCTCGTCGGTCGGTCCGATTCGCATGGTCTCGTCAGCGTCTGGGCGGGGGTGCCGCGCTGGCGGTTCTTTCCCCTCGCCGCCGGAGGCACGGTCGCGGACGCCTATCGCCACACGGTCTTCGAAATCAATCAGCCCGAGGGGCCGTTTCCTCCCGAGGATGAATCCTGGACCAACCCGGATCAGGCCCATGTCGCGATCCTGGGCGACCCGGTCCTGCGCTCGCATCCGGCGAAGCCGGTCACCGGTGTCGCGGCGCAGGTGGTGGGAAACAATACCGTGGCGATCACTTGGACAAATCCCTCAGGGGAAGCGGAGCCGCTCGGCTGCCGGGTCTATCGCTCCCACTCGCTCCGGGGACCCTACGATCCCGTCGGCAGCCAGACAACGCCAGGAGCGGCCAGCTTCCTCGACACCGTACCGACGGGCGGCACGTGGCACTACATGGTCCGCGCGATCCGGCACCAGACGACGGCCTCCGCATCCTACGGCAACCCGGCGCAGGGCGTTTTCGCTTCCGTCGAGGTGCCGCCCTTTGGCTACGACGAGTGGAGCGCCGGTCTCGCCGACGCGGGCGAATCCGGCGACGCAAACGGCGATGGCGTTCCGAACTTGCTGGCCTACGCCCTCGGAGCCGCCGACGGGGAAGGCTCCGCCACGGCCCGGCTGCCCCGGATCGATGCCGGTGGCGGTTTTGTCGTGGATTGGTCTTTCCGCGCCGACGTGGGCTACGAAATCCAACTGAGTCTGGATCTCGATACATGGTACACCGTCGCGGCCAAGCCAGCCTGGGGATCGTGGGGACTGGACTCCGCCTCGGGCTATTCCGGACAGGGGCAACTGGCCCTGGCAGAGGATGGGACGGTGCGTCTCACCGACGCCTCGGCAGCGGAGCGGCGTTTCTGGCGGCTGCGGGTGGTCCGTTGAGGCGCAGGGGGGGAACTCCCCGTTGACGCTCGGGGAGCGCAGGCGTATCGGTTGCGCCCGGTTTCCGGAAAGACCTTTCCATGGCTGAGCACACTTCCTATTTCGCCGGTCTCGACATCGGCGGCACCACCGTCAAAAGCCTCCTCGTCGATGCCTCCGGAGAGCCCGTCGGCGACATGGTCGAGGTCCGCAGCCATGTGAAGGACGGCTACGAGGCCACCTTCCGGCAACTCGAGCTCGCCCTCGACCAGCTCGCCGCCTCCACCGGCATCGGCCGCGGCCAGATCGCGGGCATCGGGCTCGACGTGCCCGCGCCCTCCAGCGAAGGCGTGATCTGGTCGAAGGCGAACCTCGGCCCCGACTGGGTCGGGACGAACGTGCGCGACCGGCTCTCCGAGCGGCTCGGTGCGATCCCCATCTACATGACCAACGACGGCAATGCGGCGGCCCTCGGCGAATACGCGGTGCGCAGGAAGCACTTCGGCAGCCTGCTCCTCGTCGCGCCGGGGACCGGTCTCGGGGGCGGCTTCGTCCTTCCGGGCGGACGCGCCTGGGAAGGGGCGAACGGCCTCGCCCTCGAGGTCGGACATGTCTCCCTGCCGCACCGGGAGGAGGACGGAACCCTGCCACAATGCGGCTGCGGGAAGACCGGCTGCCTCGAGGCCTGGGTGTCGCTGATGGCCTTGCGCCGCCGCCTCGGGATCGAGCTGGCCAAGCCGGAGAACGCCTCCCATCCCCTCAACGACGGCTCGCCGGTGGAGGAGAAGGCCTTCCGCCTCCGCGAGTTCGCCGAACAGGGCGACGCCCTCGCCGTCTCCCTCTTCCAGCAGCAGGGCCGACTGCTCGGCTACGGACTCGGCGACCTCGTCCGCGTCTTCGATCCCGGTCTCGTCGTCATCGGCGGTGGCCTGGCCGAGACCGGGTTCCGCGACCCATATCTCGAATGGGTGCTCGAGGGCTTCCGCGAGCGGGCCTGGCCCGTCTACCTGAACAGCCCGATCGAGCCGGAAGCGCGGACGACCGTCTTCGAATGGGCGATCGGCGGGGATTCCGCCGCCGCCCTAGGCATGGCCTTCTCCGCGCGCGAGCGCTTCGCGTGACGTCGGCTCAGCGCCGCCGATGGACGTCGAAATCGACGATCCGGTAGGTGCCTCCGACATCCTGAAAATAGACGCGGGCCCAGCCTCCGTTGAACTGGAGGAGCATCTTGTCGTCGTAGTAGGGAATGTTTCCACGGTGGGAGAGGTTCCAGTCGAGCTTCGAGATCGCCTGCGGCGTAGCGTACCTCAGGGCCATGTTCCGGTCGAGGCGGATGTAGGCGGTGAGAAAGCGCAGGGCGATGTCGTGTTTCGTCAGCGCCTCTTCGCGGGGGGGCGCGCCTGAGATGGACGCGGGACGCGAACCGGAGCTTGAACCGGTGGAGGAAAGGCTCGACGACAATCCGGCGGACTGGAATTCCTCCACGCAGGCGGCGAGGAGAAGGGCGGACGCGGAGAGGGCGAGGAGCTGGACGATCCGGGGAACCATCGTGGCCAAATTAGATGAAAATCGCCTCCCAGTCCACTGGCTCGTCAGGAGGCCTGCGTTTCCGGGGAGTCTGGACGGGAGCCCGCTTCCAGCCGGGGCAGGATCACCTTCCGCCGGAGGAGCCAGGAGACGCCGACGAGGTCGTAGATGCCGCGCAGGGCGCGGTCGAAGTTCGTGTATTTCGAGACCCCGGCGCTGCGCTCGCGGTGGTTGACGTCGATCTCGGCGATCCTCAGTCCGGCGTGGGTGAAGATCGCGGGGAGGTAGCGGTGCAGGCCGTTGAAGGGCACGAGCAGATCGACGTGGTCCCGGTGGATCGCCTTCAGCGAACAGCCCGTGTCCCGCACCCCGTCCTGGAGAAAGAGCCGCCGGATCCGGTTGGCGATGCGCGAGGCGGCGCGCCGGCTCCAGGTGTCGCGGCGCTTCGCGCGGCGGCCCACGGCCACGTCGCATTCGCCCGAACGGACGAGATCGACGAGCTTCGCGATGTCGGCAGGGTCGTTCTGACCGTCGCCGTCGAGCATCACGAGGATGTCGCCCGAGGCGAAGCGGAGTCCCGCGTAGAGCGCCCCGCTCTGGCCGCGGTTCTCGGCCAGCCTCAGCGGGACGACGCCGGGGACGGACTGGAGAATCTCCCAGGTGCGGTCCTTGCTCCCGTCGTCGACGGCGACGATCTCGGCCTCCGGCTGGCAGGCGACGAGCTCGTGCAGCACCGCCTCCGCGCATTCCTCCTCGTTGTAGAAGGGGACGACCACGCTGACCCGGGCGAAGGAGGGCTCGGCATCGCGCAGGCCGGGACGGCTGGAGAAGGGCGATCGGTATCCGGGACGGGACATGGATTGGGGAGACGGAGAGGTAGCGTCGGCGCTCCACGGCGGCAACTGGTTTTATGGAGTTGATCGTTGAGGGTGGATCGTTGATAGAGCTGGAAATGAGCGGCTTGCGCTGGAATTCGGGCTGATCCAGAGAGGGAGGGCTGAATTTTG
>CAYSZN010000363.1:0-4673 GCA_964435425.1 uncultured Akkermansia sp.
CCTGGATCTCGGCGAGATGCTCCAGCACGGTCTCGCGGAGGTTGAGGAACTCCTGATACTCGAGGACGCGGAGCCGCTCGTCGGCGCCGAGGATCTTGCTTTCGACCTCCTTCAGCTCCGGCGTGGTGAAGCGTTCGGCGTTGGCGAGGGTCTGCTTGCGGGTGTATTCCGGCGGGGCCTTCTCGGCGTGGGCGTTGGTGATCTCGATGAAGTAGCCGAAGACGGCGTTGTACTTGATCTTCAGCGAGGGGATGCCGGTGCGCTCCTGCTCGCGGGCCTGGAGCTCGGCGACCCACTGCTTCCCGTCAGTGGCGGCGCGGCGCAGCTCGTCGATCGTGGCGCTGTATCCATCGGCAAAGATCCCGCCCTCCTTCAGGGCGGCGGGCGGCTCGGAGACGAGGGCGCGCCCGAGTAGCTCGCAGAGCTCGGTGAACTCGCCGAGGCGGCGACCGAGGTCCTCGCCGAGGGAGCCTCCGCCGAGGGCGGCGAGGTGCTCGCGCACGTCGGGGACGCGGCGCAGGGACATCTCGAGGGCCTTCAGATCGCGGGCGTTGCCCGAGCCCTGGCTGAGTCGGCTGAGGGTGCGCTCGATGTCGCGCACTTCCGCAAAGTCGTCGCGGAGGGCGCCGAGGAGGAAGGGCTCGCGGATGAGCGCCTCGACGAAGTCCTGCCGCGCGACGAGGGCGGCGAGGTCGCGTAGGGGATGGAGGAGCCAATGCCGCAGCTTGCGCGCACCCATCGGCGTTTTCGTGCGGTCGAGCGCGCCGAGGAGCGAGCTTTTCGTGCCGCCGGAGCGGCTCGTGACGAGGTCGAGATTGGCCTGGCTCGCCGCGTCGATGAGGAGGTGCGTCTCCGTCCGGTAGGCCTGGAGGGTGCGGAGATGGCCGACGCTGCGGCGGAGCTGGGTCTCGACGTAGTGGAGGATGGCCCCGGCCGCGCCGACGGCGGGGACGAGTCCGGCGCAGCCGTAGCCGTCGAGCGACTGCACCTTGAAATGCCTCTTCAGGGTGTATTCGGCCTGCTCGTGGAGGAAGGGGTAGGCGTCGTAGGCCTGGGCGCGGGGGAGCAGGTCGAACTCCGCCGCCTGCTCCTCGGAGAAGAGCAGCTCGCTGGGACGGAGGCGGGCGAGCTCGTCGTCGAGCGCGCCGCGGTCGGAGAATTCGACGAGGCGGAACTCGCCCGTGCTGTGCTCGATGTAGGCGAGGCCGTAGCGCCCCTTCGCGCGGAGGACGGCGGCGAGGTAGTTCGGCCGGGCCGCGTCGAGGAGGTTGAGATCGTCGATGGTGCCCGCGCTGATGATCTGGGCGATCTCGCGCTCGACGATCTTGCCGGGCTGCGGCTCGGTCGTCTGCTCGGCGATGGCGACGCGTTTGCCCGCGCGGATGAGCTTGGCGAGATAGGCCTCGGCGGCGTGGTGGGGCACGCCGCACATGGGCATGCCGTTGCGCTTGGTCAGGGCGACGTTGAGGATGGGCGAGGCGATCTTCGCGTCCTCGAAGAACATCTCGTAGAAGTCGCCGAGGCGGAAGAGCAGCAGCACATCGTCGGGGAGCTGGCGGCGCATCGCCTGGTACTGGCGCATCATCGGCGTCAGCTTGCCTCCGTCGTCCTGTTTGTCCCCGGCCATCGTTCGCGAGCGGGGAACTTAGAGAGGCCTCGCGGAAATGCGAGCGGCTTTCTCGCGGACCTCACGGCTTGCGCCAGGCGGGCGGCCAGTCCTCCAGCTCGCCGACGCTCTGACCGGCGACGATCACCGAGAACAAGGGCTCGTCCGGGAAGTCGTTGATGCGCAGACGCGTCTCGTGCCCGTCCAGCAGGGTGCGCAGCGGATATTCGGCGCTGTCCGTCTCCTCCCACGTCACCGCCCGCGAGGTGCGCGCCTCCATCGCGCGCCGCCGCCACTCCCGGCCGATCTGGCGGAACCGTTCCTCGTCGATCTCGTCGAGATCGATCGATCCCTCGCGCAGCCGCGTCCACAGGTCGCGCGCCGGCAGGAACGCGCCGGTCTCGCGCTCCATGGCGAACAGGTCCGCGCCGCCGCCCTTTGTCCGGGTCACCATCACGGGACGGCCTGCCAGCGCATAGAAACGCTGCGGCACGCCACCGTCCGGCAGCGGTCCGATGAAATCCGGCTCTGGCGCGGCCACGGGTTCGGCGCTTCTATCCGTCTGGACCGCCATCCGCCGCCGCAGTCCGGGGATCAATGAGAGTCCCAGCAGCAGCATGCCGGCGCCACCGCCCGCCAGCGCCCAGTAGAAGCCATTCTCGGTCTCGCGTCCGGCGCGCCTGACACGTCCGGGCTTCTCCGGGTCGTGGATGACCGCAAAGCGCGACCCGGTCGTCAGGTCCCTGTTTCCGGCGCGCAGCATCGTCGCCGGGTGCGTCTTCCCCTCGGCATCGCGATAGCGTAGGTCCAGCGCATTTGGCTCTCCTAGATACCCGCTGCCACGAAGCGAGATCCATCGCGTAAAGCCGACGACTTCGGCCTCGCCGGGCAGAGCGCGGGCACGCAGGGTGCGTTCGGCGAAATAGCTCCCCATCCCCAGCAGCAGCGCCATGCCTCCGAGCAGGACCAGAAGAAAGACCGTCCAGAGGCGCAGTGGTCTGGGATGCTTTGGGAGTAATGGCATTGGGCTGTCTGGAATATCGTATTTTCCAACCATGGATCATGCAAGTCAGATGACCCAGCTGAGGAATTGGGGCCACCCATGGAAGACATTTCATCCTCGCTCCACGCGCCGCTTCGGAGTTTAGAGGTAGCCCCGAGCGGCCCGCTCGGGGAAGGAATGTCGTCTGGACGTTCGAATGGCCGCGCGGGCCGCACGGCCCTACCCTTGCCTTGCGGCAAGACCATCTTTCGCAGACTTCTCCCCGATGGATGGCGGACTGCCGGATAGGTCAAGCCTTGGTAGTCTCCCCGGCGTCCCCGAGCGCCTCTCGCCACGCCCAGAAGGCCTCCTCGCGGGGCCGCATGTAGGCCGCGACCTCGTCGAAGCTCACGGGCCGGTAGCCGCAGGGGTCCACCCCCACATCCATGGAGAGGAGCCTCGGATTCGCCGCGTCCTCCTCGCGGAGGCGTCCGTGGACATGGCCGTGGAGATGCCAGGCGCCGTGGAAGGACTTGTCCCAGGTGCGCATCGGGTAGTGGTTCAGCCAGATCCTCTTTCCGAGGTGTCGGATCTGGCCTTGGTCGATGGTGCGGCGGAAGAGGGTATCGTAGGTCGGCAGATCGTGGTTGCCCCGCACGAAGTTCACCTCGCGGCAGCGGAGGCGCTCGCGGTAGGCCTGGGCCGCTTCGATGGGAGCCAGCGAAAAGTCGCCGAGAATCCACAGGGTGTCGCGTTCCCCGACGCATTCGTTGATCGCGTCGAGGAGGGTCTCGTCGTGCCGCCGCACCGTTTCGGGCGAGACGCTCCAACGGCCGCGCGGATGCTCCCGGGCCAGCGCCGCCTCGCTTTCGGAGAGGAAGGGGCGCTGGCAGTATTTCACGATGTTGTCATGGCCGAGGTGGAGGTCGGCGGTGAACCAGAGATCGGGCATGGGACAGGATGCACCCGAATGCGGCCCCGAGAAACCGCCGATGCGGGACGGAACGGACGGAAAAGGAAGGGGCGGATGAAAAATCGGATGCAAGATCGGCCGTCGTCATCCGTCTTAATGGGGAATCCATTTCCCATGAACAAACGTGCCTTCCTCCTCTCCCTTCCCTTCGTTGCCCTCGCCACGGCGTTCTCCCCTGTGCTTCGTGCCGATTCCCCCTCGCTCAAGATCATCAAGTTCGAGGCGGACTGGTGCGGCCCCTGCCAGCAGATGAAGCCCGCGTTCGCCGCCGTCTCGAAGTCCGAGAGCGGCGTCGCCTTCCAGACCGTCGATGTGGACAAGCAGGGCGCCCTCGCGGAACAGTACAAGGTCAACGGTCTGCCCACCGTCGTCGCGGTCAAGAACGGCCGCGTCGTCGGTCGCCTCGTCGGTCTTCAGAACGAGGCGAAGCTGAAGAGCTTCGTCAAGAAGCACCGCTGAGGTGGGCGGAGGCTCACCCGAGCATGGTCCGCTCGGTGATCCGACGGATCTTCTCCGGGCCCAGTCCCGGCACCCGGTCCAGGTCGTCGAAGGTCTCGTAGGGGCGGCAGGCGACAAGGGTCTCGGCCATCTTCGGACCGACGCCAGGCAGGGTCTGCAGCTCCTCGAGGGTGGCGTGGTTCAGATCGACGATGGGACCGTCGGGAGCGCAGTTGCCGTATTCGTCGGTCGCCTCCTCCTCTTCCTCCGTCGGCTCCGGTGCGCCGTCGCCTTCCGCCGGCTTCAGATCCTCGGGCTCGGCGTGGTCGCTCTCCATCCCGTGGTGCGGGTCGTCGTGCCAGTAGTGGCCGTCCTCGTGCCAGCTCTCGTCGTGGTTGGCCTGCGGCTCGCCATGGTAGCTGTCGCGGGCGATGTGCTCGTTCTCCTCCTGGTAGAGGTGGGCGTGCTCCTTTTCGTACTGCTCGATCTCGGCCCGGTGCAGCTCGGCCTTCTCCTCCTCGCTCAGTTCGGAGGCGGGCTTCAGGTAGAGCCGCTCCAGCCGGCTCCTCTCCGCCGCCTCCTCGGCGCGCTCGCGCTTCTCCCTCATCTTCTCCATGACCGTGGCGATGACGATGCAGATCTCGTAGAGGATGATGAGGGGCACGGCGAGCAGC
>CAYSZN010000364.1:0-4651 GCA_964435425.1 uncultured Akkermansia sp.
CCCTGCGGGCGTCGGCCCTTTTCCCGTCTGGCTTCGTTGCTCCTCAGTCATGGAGCCCGCTCCACTCCTTCGTCGCGCCTCGCCAGACGGGAAAAGGACTCGTCGTTTTTCATCACGGGCTTTTTCAACAGCCTCCTGGGACCTCCTCCCTCCCCCGTTCCGATGAGCATCCACAGTCGCGACTACATGAGAGACGACAGCCGCCGCCCTTCCTTCGGAGGGCCAGCGACCTGGAGCGTCGTGACCCGGCTCATCCTCCTGAACCTCGCCGTCTACGTCCTCAACAACCTCGTTTTCTTCGACCCCCAGCGCGACTTCCTCGGCCTCTCCCTCGAGGCGCTGAAATCCTTCCGCGTCTGGACGCCGCTCACCTACCAGTTTGTCCACGCCAACCTCTGGCACCTGCTGGCGAACCTCGTTGGGCTCTTCTTCATCGGCCGGATGCTGCTGGGGCTCGTCCCCCCCCGACAGGTCGCGCTGATCTACCTCTTCGGCGGGTTCGCCGGAGGCGCCCTCCAGCTCCTCTGGAACGCCATCTTCGGCCCGGATGCGATTATCGTGGGGGCCTCGGGGTCGGTCCTCGCGCTCGCCTTCGCGCTCATCTCGCTGGTTCCCTACCGTCGGCTCCAGTTGCTTCTCTTCTTCCTCCTGCCCGTCAATCTCACGATGCGGCAGCTTGGCTGGGTTCTCCTCGCGCTGAACGCCGCCCTTCTCCTCTTCGGCAGCAACCCCGCCGGCGGCGAACGCGTCGCGGTGATGGCCCACTTCGGCGGCATCCTCTGGGGATGGGCCCACATCCGCCTCGGCTGGCACGAACGAAGGAGCCTCCCGGCCCGGCCTCCGCGCCCGCAACGCCCTCAGCGCGCTCCCCTTCGGAAGACGTCGGCCGACCAACCCTCTCCGGGCGGGAAGAAAGAGCCCTTCGTCACCAGCGACGTGGACGCCATCCTCGACAAGATCAACGAGCACGGCTTCCAGAGCCTGACCGACGAGGAGCGGCGGGTGCTCGAGCAGAGCAGCCGTCGCCTCTCCCGCCGCCTCGACGGGGATTCGTGACCCATCGGCCTCCAATGACGACGCCGGATCCCATGCCGATGACCTCGCCCGAGAAAAGCCCCCTTCCTCGCCGGAGCGCCCTCCATCGGCTGCGGGTTCCGGGCCGCGCCGCCGGGCTCGCCCTTTTCTTTACCGCCGTCTACCTCTCCGGCCGACTCGGCGTCGAGATGGCCCGGAACCGTCTCCCCGGCGGTGGCAAGGAAGCGGCCTTCCCGGCGAACGAAGCGCTCACCGTGGGGAAATCCGGCGATCCTCTCTATCTCGCCAATTCCCCCGAGGCGCTGCGCCGCTTCTTCGCCGCCCATCCCACCCCGGAGGAGCGGGTCGCCGCCGACCTTTCCGGTCTGGGCATCCGCCGCCTCCAGGACGCCATGGAACTGACCACCCTGCGGGCAGAAGCTGACGCCGTCGAGGTCTCCGTGAACTCCGGGGCCATCGCCGGGGCGGTCTACTGGATCCACCACAGCCAGCTTCCCCCGCCCTCCTCCTTCGATCCCATCATTTCGCCCTTGCCGGAAACGGCGTCACAATCCGTAAATCCCTGACTGCGGACGAATTGGTGATGAAATTCCGATTCGTGGCGGAAAAAGGTAGCTCCGAGCGGCTCGCTCGGGGATCGAACGTCGTTTGGACATCCGATAGGCCGCGCGGGACGCACGGCCCTACCTTTGCCCGTCTGCCCTCACTGGATTTCGATACGTCTCGGCTTCACCTCCTCGCGAAGCGGGAGGCGCAGGGTGAGGACACCGTCCTCCAGCGATCCGGTGATGCGGCTGCCATCGACTTCCGGGCCGACGTCCAGTCTCAGATGCCATTGCCGCTCCTCCTCGCGATGGCCGATGGGACGCCACGTTTCGGGAGTCTCCAGGCGGCGTTTCGCGACGACTTCGAGGATCTCGTCCTCGACCGTCACGCTCACCTCCTCCTTCTTCGCGCCGGGAAGACGCACCGCGACTTCCCACGCCTCGTCGTCGTAGCGCGAAGTGTGGTAGGGACGGTAGACAGGAGCGGGACGGGTCGCTGGGGTGGCGCAGGCGACCGCGCCGTCCGTCGTGCAGGAGAGTTCGTTTTCCTTGTTCATGGTGTCTGAATGATGGATTGGGGATTCAATGGTGAAAGATGGCCCGTTTCAGCGAATCTCGACGCTGACCGTCTTGCGGACTTCCTTCTTGGGGAGGGAGACCTGGAGGATTCCGTCGGCGAGACGGGCTTCGATTCCGTCTCCGCGGACATCCTCGGGACAGCGCACGACCAGCTCCGAACGCGACGTGCGGGAGCCTTCGCCCTCGGTGCCTTCGGCAACCTCATGGCTGATCCGCAGCAAGCCTTCCTCGGCGTCGAGGTGCAGATGCTCGCGCTTCAGGCCGGGCAGTTCGATGCGGGCGTGGTAGTGGGTGTCGTCCTCGAACCACTCCACTCCGGGATTCGCCGCTTTCCGGGCCGTGGCCAGAAGAGGCGCAAAGGTCCGGAACGGATTCGCGAACAGGACATCCCATTCGCGGAGGCTCGGTAGTGGGGAGTAGTGAATCAGTTTCATCGTTGCAGTTGGGTTGGATGGATGTTGAATGAGTTGGCGGAGCTTGTTCCGCCATGCCCATGTCTAAAGCAGGTGGCGTTCCATGTTTTTGAATTTGGATTCAAACCATTCAAATTCAGCGCATTGCATCAATGAAAAAAGACTCCACCTCCCAATGAAATAGGGTCAATTTGGCCCTGTTGGCTCCCATTTGACCCGCCAGACAGAGTCAAAATGACCCACGTCGGAGGAAAGTCGCCCCTCCTCGCCCACAAACCCACGGTCTTCCTCAGCGCCCCAATCCGGGGAAATCGGTGAACCATCCGCTCACCCCCGCCTCCTTCAAGGCTCGGATCAGGTCGGGATAGTCGGATGCCCACTTCGGCAGTCCATCCGCCCGCGCCGTGTAGGGATGCACGGCCAGCCCGGCAGCGCGAGCCTCCTTGGCCAGCGGAGTGGCGCGGCGTGCCGTCGGCGACTCGCCGACGACCACGGAATCGAGAGAGGGGCCGATCCCATCGACCCAGTCCGCCAGCGCCTGCAGCCCCTTGGGAGTGCGGAAATGGACGAAATCGGCGCCGTCCTCTCCGAGCTTGTCCCCGCCGAGCAACTGGACGAGACGACCTCGGTAGCCCAGCGCCTCGCGGAGCCGGCGGATCTCCGTGTGCTCGAAGCATTGCACGTAGCAGGCGTCCGACTTCTCGCGGTAGCCGAAGCGGTCCAGCATCGCGACGACGGCGGCGCCGAGGTCGTGCCCCTGCGCCAGATGCCAGCCCGGCCGTTTGACCTCGGGATAGACGCCCGCCTCGCGCCCGGTGCTGGCATTGAGCCCGGCCACGAGCGCGAGCGACTCCTCGAAGGTCGCGATGCGGAACACCGGCCCACTCCCCGCATAGCGTCCGGGATGGACCCGTTCGCCCGTCGTCGGCTTGAAGCGCTCGCGCACCGCCAGGCTTTTCAGCTCGGCGAGGGTGAAGTCGATCGCGTAGTGCTTGCCGTCCTCCCTCGCCCGGTCGGGAAAGCGCGTCGCCACATCCGTCGTGGCGTCGAGGGTCACGTCGTGCAGCACCACCGGGATGCCGTCGGAGGACATCGTCACATCCTGCTCGATGTAGTCGGCGCCGAGCCCGTGGGCCATCGCCACCGCCTCGAGGGTGTGCTCGGGCAGATAGCCGCTGGCCCCTCGGTGCGCGATCTCGACCGGAGCGGCCTCGTCCGCCATGCCGAGGGTGGCGGTCATCAGGATGGGGAGAAGGAAAAGTCGGCGCATGGTTCAGTCTCCTGTCTTCCAGAATTTCGTCTCCTCGCCGAAGCCGACGTAGGCCACTTCCTCGTTCTCCGCCAGATCCTCCTCCATGGGGGCGAAGCGCTCGGCCCGGAACCCGAGCTCCTGCTTGATGCTGGAATGCGGGTCGTCCGGGTTGTGCAGCTCGTCGAGGAGCAGGAGCATGTCGTATTCGGCCCCGGTGATGGTCAGCTTCGCATCCTCGTCGAGGGCGAACTGGGGATTCGAGCGCCCGACCCCGAGGGCCCGCACCGTGTAGACGCTGTTGCGCCTCGGCAGCGCCTTGTAGAGGTCGTAGACCCAAGGGGCGAAATCGTCGTCGATGCAGACGACACGTTGTCCTGTCTGGAACATGGCTGGAAAGGAATGGGTGGGGAATGGTTCTAGCACAGACTGCGGAACCTTGCCATGGCGAATCCCCGGAGACAGCCGCACCGGTCGCACCGGCGTCATCGCCCGGGGGAAGCGGCTCCCGGTGCTTGCGAAGAGGGGGAACGGGAAGAGGGGATGATGCGCACCTCGCGCCCGTCGACCGTGTATCGGCACTCGGCGAGAGCGGCGATGTAGCGGATCGCTTCGATAGCAGGGACGTTGCTCAGGCGCAGCGTGACCTCCTTTTCGAGGGTTGCCCCCGGCACATCGACGACGAAGACCGGCGCAGCCTCGGGGAATAGGTTGGGATCGTGGAGACCTAGGATCTCCTCCTGCAGCATAGCGAAAGCCTCCACCAGAGTCGTCTTGTTGAACTCGACGCTCGGCAGGACGGTGCCTTTCAGCAGTTCCACTGTCCTCGA
>CAYSZN010000365.1:0-4622 GCA_964435425.1 uncultured Akkermansia sp.
CAGTCGCGTGCGCAGCGCCAGCTCGTCGGGCGAGACGGAGAGGCGGAAGAGCTCCATGCCGAACAGCGTCGGATACCAGGTGCTCTCGTCCCCGCTCTCGCGGGCCACGCGATACCAGTCGCGACCGTCGCAGGCCGCGTAGCCGCCCGCGGGCAGCGTGCCGCCGGGGAAGTCCGCCCGCTCCGTGGCCGAGTAGAAGACGCGGCCGCGATGGGTCGCCGCCGGCGGCGGCAGCACGGCGGGCAGCGCCTCCACGTTCTCCGCCGCCAGGTGGACGGCGGGCAGCAGCCGCACCTCGCGCAGCGGTGCCTCGGGTGCGTAGGGATTCCAGTCTCGCAGCGTCCCCGGATCGGGCGGCAGGGTCCGCAGCCGCGGCACGCGCCACACGCGCGGCAGAGGCCGCTCGATCTTGCCCGAGATCCGCGCCGCGGCCGGGGCGGCTCCGCCGAAGTTCCCGGCCTTCAGCTCGGCGATCTCCGCAGCGAGGGCGTCGAGGACGTCCTGAAGGCCGTCGACCTCGTCGATGGTGTGCGAATGCTGGTCGAAGCTGGAGGTCAGGCGCAGGTCCTGCGCGGTGCCGCTGATGGCGTTCGCCGCGGGCGGAGCGGCGGCGTAGGCCCCGAGGAAGGTGATGGTCGCGGCATCGCCGCTGTCGTGCTCCACCTCGTAGTCGGTGCCAGGCACCAGGTCTCGCCCGCCGGGGAGGTTCTCGCGCAGGTGGATGCGCACGCGGGGGCTGTCGAGCTGGTGTGCGATCTGGAAGGAGAGGTCCGCTCCGTTGCCGAGGAGGAACTCGGCATAGCGCGAGCCGCTGGCGAGGCTGTCGGGCGAGACAGGCGGATACTGCCGCTGGCTCGGCGTGTTCAGCCAGTCGATGTCCTGCGAGGTCGCGAGGTCGCCGTGGGCCACGCTCTCCTGGATGCTGCATTCGCCGCGATAGAGGCAGTAGGGGCGCACGGGGTCGCCGGCCTCAAGGCGCAGGCTGGCGTGGATCTCGACGGGCACGCGGCGGACCAGGTCGGTGTCGCGCAGCGCCTCCTCCGTCATCGGCGTGTGCGGATTCAGGTGGATCCAGCGGTCGGGCGGCGGCGGGTCGAAGACCTCGATCTCCAGCAGATCGTGCGAGCTGCCGGCCATGCTGCCGTCGAAGGTGACGAGCATGGCCGGATCGGTCGGGTGCTCCTCGACGCGGAAGACGCCGTCCGCGTCGTCGGCGAGGCCGAGCGAGCCGTCGCGGGCATTGATCGCCTCGGCGATCTCGTCGGGACCGTCCGCCACGCCGAGCAGGGCGCTTTTCCGCAGCGGGTCGCTGCGGCGGAGGCGGTAGCTGCCGTTGAACTCGAGCGGCACCGTCACCTTTTGGATCTCGGGATACACGATGCCGTCGATCTCGCCGCCCGCCTGGACGCGCTCGACGTAGGGGGCGCGGGGCACGCGCTCGTCGTAGGCGTCGGCGAAGGCGAAGGGGGCGCGCTGCAGGCGGATCGCGCGGACCGGCCCGCCGTCCACGTCGTATTCCGAGACGCGGACGAAGCTGATGGGCCGCAGGGTGTTGCGATGGACGACGATGGCGGCGGCCACCCCGGTGACGAGGAAGGATCCGTCGTCCTCGGCGACGGCGGCGGCGCTGGCTGCGGCCAGCTCCTTCAGCGCGGCCTCGAGCTCGGCGGCGGTGCAGTCGTGGTCGAGCGGCTCGGTGGCGTTCGTCCCCACGACGGGCGCGCCGCCGCCCACCTGCAGCGAGAACTGCCCCGCCTCGGGGCGCTGGTCGAGCGGGCCGATGGTCCAGCGCAGCGCGTGGACCTCGGGATGCACCTCGACGTGGCGGGTGCCGATCTGGCGCGAGAAGCGCAGCCCCAGCGAGAGCGTGCCGATGTGCGGCACCGTGCCAAAGGAGAACTCCGCCCCGCCAAGGGAGCGGCGGAGACGCTGGTTGGTGAGATCGGCGTAGAGCAGCTTCGACACGCCGGGCGGCGCGTGTCAAACCGGCACGGGTCACGGGTCACGGGTCACGAGGCAGCGCCTCGCCTCGAAGACCTCGGGCGTCCAGGGGACGCAGCGATAGGGATAGGGCGGGTTCAGCGCGGGGGGCGCCTCCACCGCCTCGCGGCGGCGATGCGCCCTCGCGGCGGCGAGGCGCTCGGGTCGGGTCGGGTTACGCATATCCGTGAGAGGTGACGGTCGTTTTTCCTTTATACTGCCGGGGTGCCAACTCAATCTATCGAGCGATGTAGGCCGTGCAGTTCACAAACCATGGATCTCAAAACATGAACTGTCCGTTCGGAGATTTGAAGAATGCCTCTTATTTCTTCTCCATTCTGCTTTCTTTGGCACAAATCCTGGCATTGGCGATTGGAGCGTTGTTTGCCTACCTGAAGTGGTTTCGAGGAAGAGTGCTGAACCGTAGGCTGGAGATCGACCTTCAGGCCTCGATTGTCTCCATATCTGAAAAACCCTATCTTCTGATTTCGGTTGCCCTTCGAAATTCTGGAATCTCCTCGGTAACACTCCTCCACGACGGCACCGTTGTCCGAATCTATAAGCATCAATCAATCAATCAACATAATCACATCGAATGGATATGGCTCTACACCTCCCGGGTTTTCGATGATCACGACTGGATTGAAGGATCCGAGTCAATCCGCGATCAGGTCATCGTCCCATTATCGATGGATCCAGGGCCATATAAAGTCGAACTTAACGTTACCAACGGCAAGCAAGCTTGGAAGGCCAAGCAATTCACATCTCCATCCAACTCCATGGATTATGGAAAAACAAGAGCATAAGCGACAGCAGCAAGAAGAGCAACAGCAGCAACAGCAGCAGCAGCAGCAGCAACAACAACAGCAGCAGCAGCAGCAGATGAGGCAGATTCGGGAAGAACTGGAGGCGAGCGGTTTCGAAGTTCAGAAACAGCCCGAACAGACCAGTTTGCCGAAAAGGATTTGGAAGAAAGTGAGAAATCGATCTAAATCGAAGTGATCTCATTCTTGGCAGCGCAAACAGTGGCTTTCGCTATACGCTCCAAAACCCTCCTGTCACCTGCGCGGTGCTGAGGAAGGCGCTGGCGTAGGCGTCGTTCGCCTCCATCTCGGCGGTCAGCGAGCTGATGGTCATCTGCGCCACGCCGCCGGCCAGCGGCACGGTGAAGCCGAGCGGCGTCGGCTCGACCACGTCGAGGGCGGCGGCATGGTCGTGGTCGAGGTGGGTGAAGACGAAGTTCTGCCCGTGCGGCTGCCAGGCGGTGGTGGGCTCGGACCCGGGCGCGGCCCCCGCGGGGGAGAGCAGCCAGAGCCGCCCGACGAGGAAGCGGTCGATGCCGTCGTCGCCCAGCAGGGTGGAGAACTGCTCGCGCACGCTGCCGGCCTCGCCGGGCGGCGTGTATCGCGCGGCCTGCACGGTCAGGTAGGGCGTCGCATCGCCGGGCAGGTGCAGACGCACCTCGGGCCGGTTCCCCTCCCCGACCGCGAGCCTCGCGGCCGGGCGTGGCTGGTTCAGGACGACGTCGGCGCAGCGCAGCAGGCGGCGGGCCTTCGCCTGCTCGCCCGTGGCGCTCTGCGTGGTCGTCAGGCTCTGCCCCGAGGTCGAGACCGACTCGGGCGCGGACACGCCGCGCTCGAGGAAATACCCGGGCACCTCCTCGCCCGACCCGTCCACGGCGAAGGCGTCGGTGCCCACGGCGCGCCAGCCCGGCAGCGGCAGCGAGGGCCGCTCGGAGAGCCGCGCCCGTGCCTGCCGGGGCAGCTCGCCCGCGAGCTTCAGCCGCTCGAGCGTCTCCTCGGGCAGCTCGTCCACGGGCTGGGCGGGGCAGAGCACCTCGCGGCCGTTCACGTAGCCGGGATCGAGGCGCAGCTCCCACCTCCCCTGCCCCGCGTCCCAGCCGCCGGAGATCCGCCACGGATGCCCCCGGCCGATGGCGTCGTCGGCCACGACGCGCAGCGGACGCCAGCGGGCGATCCACGCGACGAGACGGCGGACGTCGGCGAGGCGGACGCCGCCCGGGGCGAGGGCCGGGGCATGGACGATGGGCCTCATCCCGCCGCGTAGAAGAAGTAGCGCACCCCGGCATCCTCCACCCCGGTCCGGACGGGGCCATGGGCGAGGCCCAGGTCGTGCTGCACGATCTGGGCGGCTCGGTCGATGCGGCCGTTGCGCCAGTAGAGGAGGGCCAGCTCGTGGAAGGGCGCGCGGGCCTCCTCGGCGGTCCGTTTCGCCCGGGCGTCGAACTCGGCGCGGTGGACGACCTCCAGCGCGGAGGGATCTTTTTCGGGATCGAGGAGGCGGTGCTGCTCGTCGAGCTTCGCGACGAGGGCGATGCAGCTGCGCCCGTCCTCGCCGGGACGGGCCTCGGAGAGGTCCAGCTCGGGGGTCTGCCCGGTGCCGCCGCCGTCGAGGCGCAGCCAGTCCTTTCCCCGGTGCCGCATCCAGGGCATCTCCGTCTCCAGCATCCCTGGCCGCACCGTCGCGCGGGTGCCGGTGACGGCCACCTCGAAGCGCACCCGGGCCGGGGCCGCGGTGCGGACCTTGATCTCGGTGCCGAATCCGGGGAGCTGCACCGCCGTCATGCCGGGCCCGAGGATGACGGGCAGCGAGTTCGCCCAGCGCCACACCTCGCGCCACCA
>CAYSZN010000366.1:0-4609 GCA_964435425.1 uncultured Akkermansia sp.
GGATCGTAGGCGAAGAGGACGAGCGCGGCGAAGCCGAGGCTGTTGAGGAGGCGGGGTTTCTCCCGCAGGGCGTATCCGGCGAGGAAGGCCGAGGCCATCAGCGCGGCCCGCACGGCCGAGGGAGGCAGGCCGGTGATGGCGGAGTAGAAGAGTACGACAGGCACCGCGACGAGGGCGGCCCAGGCCCTCGGGATGCCGAAGAAGGCGGCGAGCCGGATCAGCATCGCCGCGACGATGGCCACGTTCAGCCCCGAGACGGCGAAGAGGTGCAGCGTGCCGCTGTGGCGGAAGGCCTCCTCCAGTTCCTCGGGTGAACCTTCCCTCGCGCCCAGCGCCATCGCTGCGACAAGGCGGGCGTAGGGCTCGTGGTCGGGAGGAACGCCGAGGAGGAGCGCCGCCTCGAGCCGGCCGCGCATGTCGAGGGCGGCGCGTACGACGGACGATCCCGCATGTCCTGGTCGCAGCTCGAAGGTATCGCCTTCACGGATCTCGAGCTTGGCGAGGGACCCCGATTGGCGGAAGTAGAAGGCCTTCGCATCGAATCCACCGGGCACCGGGGAACTCTCCAGCGGGACGAGCCGCCCGGTGAAGCGCACCGGCGTTCCGTAGCCGAGCCCCGTGGGGCGCTTCTGGATCCAGCAGGGGACACGGTGGTCGCAGGGGAGGCGGCGGCCTGCGATGACGAGGGACTCGATCTGCACCGTGGTGGAGACGGAGCGGGAACCCTGGTCGACCGTGTCCGCGATCCAGCCCTCGCCCTCGATCTCGGCGGATTGTCCCGCCGCGAGGACCGAGGCGAGGGGGAAGGCCGCGATGTCCGCGAGGCGTTCGGACTGTCGCCAGCCGAAGAGGACGAGGGCAAGGGCCAGTCCCGCGAGGACCGTGGCGAGCGCACGGGAGTGGTGCAGAAGCAGAACGGCCCCCGCCAGACCGAGGGGCACCAGAGCCGCGAGAACGACGGCGAAGGGGCGTCCCTGATCCGCGAGGACGATGCCCACGATTCCGGCAAAGGCGGCGAAGAGCAGGGGGGCCTTGCGCAGGGCGTCGCCGACGGCGGCCAGGCGGGGCCGAGGGCGTGTCCGGCGGTGGTGGGGATCGGGCTTCACGGAACCGAAAAACGAAAAAATGGGGTTGGCAATCGGACGCCGCGCATTACATTCCAAGCTCTCCGCCGGTCGAGGCCGGTGGGGAACGGAATCTCGAAGTTTGAATGATTTTTGGGATTTATAAAAATTCTATTGAATCTTTTTAAAACTCCAAGACCGTATGGCGAACGCGGGTATAGCTTAGTGGTAAAGCCCTAGCCTTCCAAGCTAGTTATGTGGGTTCGATTCCCACTACCCGCTCCACTTCGGCGGTGACATGAAGTTCGCAATTCCCATTCTCCTCGGCCTTTTCGCGGTCTTTTCAGGGATCGGCTGCCTCGCGTCCGAGGCGGCGCATGACCGGGAGGCGGCGGTCGAGACTCTGCGTGCCGGCATCGAGACCCATCCCGGCCAGGCGGTCGTCCTCTTCCAGGATGCTCTCCAGACCAATCCCGATGCCCGCCGCGATCTGCTCGACACCGCCCTTGTCTCCCTCGAGCTCGATCCCGTCTTCCTCGCCCGGCTGCTCTACGCCGCACGGCTGGAATTTCCCGAAGACGATGCGCTGTTCGCCGAGACGGCCTTGGCGGCCGTGCCTGACCGGGCGATGGACATCCGTGCCGCCTTCCTCGCGACGCCGCAGGAGATGGCTGCGGCCCTCTCGGCGGATGCCGAGGTGGCCATGGCCGGACAGGGACTGCGCGAGCCGCCGGCCGAGTCGCGGAAGCTCGACGAGGAGATCCGCGACGCCATCGCCCGGGTCGCCGCCAAGACCGAAGGCAAGCCCTGGCCCGAGCAGGCGCTCTCCGGCGGTCCCGTCCATTTCAGAAAGCCCGACGAGATCCGCATCCCGCGCCTGTCGCGCTACGTCGACGAGTCGGGCCTCGTCAACCATCTGCCGGTGGACCGCCAGGACGAGCGCGAGATCGCTCCCGGAGCGGTGAGGATCGACGACGCGTGGAGGCCCTCCGGCGCGATCCAGCTCGACGAGTCGAAGTTCGCTTCCGGAAAGGAATCCTCCACCGCCCCGCTGGACGCGAAGAGGCGGACGATGGCACCAGCCGGTTCCGTCGGGCTGCCGAAGCGCCCGCGCCTGCCGCGCTCCAGCGTCTACCACATCCCGTCCGCGGCCGACGCCTACGAATCGACCATCGACCTCGAGAGCGGAGAGCCGGTCCCGCCCGCCCTCGTCATCCGCCCGCAGGCGGCCTCGCCGAGCAGTCCGAGGTGACGTCGCGAACGCGCCCTCGCCCTCGCTGCCCGCATTCGCTATAGTGGGAGGATGAAGGCCCCTCTCTGCTGTCTCGCTCCCCTCCTCGCCCTGAGCCTCTCCGCCGAGGACGGCCCCGACCTGCCCTTGGTGGATCTGTCAGGGGAGAGTCGGCGGCATGTCGTCATCGCGGCCGGCACGGAGGAGACCTACCAGGGCCACCCCACCACCCTGCTGATGCCCGACGGGAAAACGATCTACGCCGTCTGGTGCCTCAACCACGGCGGCGCGGCCGGTCCCATGGCGAAGAGCGAGGACGGCGGGCTCACCTGGACGCGTCTCGACGACCGCCTTCCCCCCGGCTACGCCACCCATCAGAACTGCCCCAGCATCTACCGGCTCGTCGGCCCCGATGGCAAGGCCCGCCTCTGGGTCTGGTCGGCCCATCTCGGCAAGCGCGGCGGTCCGGGCATGCCCTCCATCATGAGCGAGGACGAGGGCGCAACGTGGCGGGAGACGCCGCCCCTCGGCTTTCCCTGCGTCATGACCTTCAGCAGTATTGTCCGGCTGAAGGACGGACGCCATCTCGGCCTCTACCATGCGGGACCGGAGGGCGAGGACAAGCCGCCGCTCGCCGTGTTCCAGACGATCACCGCCGATGGCGGATTCACCTGGTCCGAACCGAAGCAGGTCGCCGCTGTCGAAGGCAAGAATCCCTGCGAGCCCTTCGTCTTCCGCTCGCCTGACGGCGACGAACTCTGCTGCCTGCTGCGCGAGAACACGCACAAGGGACGCAGCCTCGTGATGTTCTCGCAGGACGAAGGTGAAAGCTGGAGCACGCCCGCCGACACGCCTTGGGGACTCAGCGGCGACCGCCACATCGGCGTGCGCCTGCCCGACGGGCGCTGGGTCTTCGCCTTCCGCGACATGGCCCCGAACAGCCCGACCCGCGGTCACTTCGTCGCCTGGGTGGGCCGATACGAGGACATCCAGGCCGGAAAGGGCGGTGACTACCGCATCAAGCTCCTCCACAGCCATGCCGAGCGCGTCCACGACTGCGGCTATCCCGGCGTCGAGTTGCTGCCCGACGGCACCCTCGTGATCACGACCTACATCAAATACGCGCCAGGGCCGGAGAAGCATTCCGTCGTGGCGACGCGCTTCAAGATCGCCGAGACGGATGCCCTTGTGGAACGGTAGGGCTTACGCATGAAACGTGGGCAAAGCGGGCCGCAGGTGCCGGTAGAGAATACGCGAAGCGGATAGCCGAATGCGATTTCGTGAGAACCTCTCCCGCCGATGCTCAAAGGACGCCCGCCGAAATTCTCACGAATTTCGCTACGAGGCACCTCAGTTTTCCATTGTTAGGCAGAAAAAGCACCCGCCATGAGTTACGATCTTTACTTCACCGACCCTCGTATTAACCGGACTCAATTTCGTGAGTATTTTACACACAGGAAGCACTACGAAGTATCCGATTCACAGGCGTGTTATCAGAACGAAGACACTGGTGTGTATTTTCTGATAGACCACAATGAAGGAGAGGAGGAAGATCCAGAAGCCATTTCCTCTACCGCCAGCCTGAGTTTGAACTACTATCGGCCTCATATATTTGGATTGGAGGCCGCGGACGAAATTGCTGCGTTCATTGAACACTTTGGTTTTTCCATCCATGACCCACAGAACGAAGGGATGGGGGATGGCCCTTTCTCGAAAGAGGGCTTCCTCCGAGCTTGGAATCATGGCAATGAGTTTGGCTATTCAGCTGTCCTTCTTGGCGATAATCCTCCCGAAACGGTTTGGTCGCTGCCAGGGGGGCATCTAGAAAAAATATGGGCATGGAACTACCGGAAGGCGTTAGTCCAAGAATCATTCGGGGAAGATATATTTGTTCCGCGAGTATTCTTCATGATGGTCGCAGGACAAGTGGTCAGCGCCGCCGTGTGGCCTGATGCCATATCGGAACTAATTCCGCAAGTTGATTGTCTTTTCGTCGGAAGAGACGAGTTGGCTCCACGCACATTGTTCGGTGGAAGAAAGAAGGATCGGATATTGCTTCCATTTTCTGAATTGCTATCTGATCTGGAACCCTATGAAACTTTGAAATATAGCCTTCCGGCATATCAGGTTTCAGCTCCCCGCGCCCCCGAGCATCTGCGAAAGCGCATTCGGAATCTCAAATCTAATGACCTTGTTGGAGAGGGTATTGCAATAGACCGACTTCTAAACGCCGAGATTGTCTCAAAAATTAAAAATGGCTAGAGGCTATCTCATAAATGTCTGAGCAGGATAATTGCGCATCCGAGATAGAAAA
>CAYSZN010000367.1:0-2117 GCA_964435425.1 uncultured Akkermansia sp.
GCGACGACTTCGTAGAGGCGGTTCTTCTGGAAGTCGTCGCCAACGATCTGGAGGATGAAGTTCTGCGGGTCGAAGCGGGACTTCGCACTGGTGACGCCGAGGGACCAGCCGATGTGGTCCTGTGATCCATCCCAGCGGCTGAAGAGGGTGTTCACCGAGGCATCGGAATGGACGTTGTCGAGCACGGCGACGGCCTCGATAGTGAAGTCCTCCTCGGGCAGTTTCAGGCCGGAAATCTCAAGTCGCTCGAAGCGGCTGCCGGGCTGGAGCCAGAGGGCTTTCTCGCCGACAGGGAGGCCGCGAGTCTGCGAGAAGAATTGCGAGATGGGACGCAGCCCGTTCTCGTTGGGGAATTTGTCGCCGGGCATGGCGGGCGCCTGGATCGTGCCGGACTGCGACTCGACGAAGGCGAGCACGGTTTCGATCTCGGCGGCGAGGGCCTCGCGTCCGTAGGCGACGCGGTAGGCATCGCGCACTTGGTCGGGGCCGAATTCGCCTTTCCCCTGGAGGAGCCGCTTGGCGAAGGCCTCGGCACGGCTGAGCGACCAGGCTCCGTTGACGAGCAGCAGGGACTGGTTCGGCGTGGTCGTGGCGACGCGGTCCGGTGCGGAGCTGAACCCGGCGGGCGAGTCGAATTCGCCGATCATCGCGTCGGGCGTGTTGCGCCGCTTCTTCATGTAGACGCTGCGGTTCGGCGCGGTGCCGTCGATGGCGGGGCCGCCCTCGCGGTGGGCCAGTTCGCCCGAGGCGGCGAGGGTGGCGTCGCGGATCTGCTCGGCGTCGAGGCGCTGGGGCGGGTAGCGCCAGAGGAGGCGGTTGCCGGGGTCGGCGATCTCCTCGTCGCTGGTCGGCTCGCGCCGCGCGGTCTGGCGGTAGGTCGCGCTGGTGACGATGAGACGGTGGAGCTTCTTCAATTTCCAGTCGTCCTCGAGGAAGCGGCTCACGAGCCAGTCGAGCAGCTCGGGATGGCTGGGGGCTTCGCCGAGCATGCCGAAGTCGTTTGGCGTGGCCACGAGTCCCTCGGCGAAGTGGCGCTGCCAGACGCGGTTGACCATGACGCGGGCGGTGAAGGGGTTCTCCTCGCTCGCGATCCAGTCGGCGAGGGCGCTGCGGCGGCCGGTGGTCGTCGCGGTCGGCTCGATCTTCGGCGCGGGATCGCCTAGCAAAGTCAGAAACGCGGGCTCGACGACCTCCTCCTTGCCGCGCCTTTTCAGCAGGGTGTTGGCTGGCTCCGTCCCCGTGTCGGTGGTGATGAAGGCCATGGGGAGCGGCTCGGGTTTGAGGTGGTCGAACGTCGCGAGCGCCTCGGTCAGCTCGGTGTGGCGGGCGAGCTTCTTCTCGTCCTTGGCGAAGGTCTTCTTGTAGTCGGTGCGGCGGTAGTCGAAATCGACTTGGCGCTGCACGAGCTGGGCGATCTGCTCCTCATGGCAGGTGCGTTCCTCGCGGCTCTTCCAGTAGATCTCCTGCACGTCGTCGGGGAATTGCTTCACCGCGCCCTTCTGCTTGGCTTCGAGGACGGGTTTCTCCATGGCCGCAAGCTCGGCGCGGATCTCCGTGGTCGCGGCCTCCCATTGGGCGAGCTTGGCGTCGTGCTCGGCGCGCTGCGCGGTCGAGGCGAGGGTCTGGTTCTCGGGCCACCAGGTGGAGTTGAGGAAGGCCTGGATGGCGAAGTAGTCCTTCTGCAAGATGGGGTCGAACTTGTGGTCGTGGCATTGGGCGCAGCCGATCCCAAGCCCGAGGAAGGCCTCGCCGGTGACGTTGGTCATCTCGGTGAGGATGAGTTCCCACTGCATCAGGGCGTTGCGCTGGTTCCACTCGTAGATGCCGAGGCGGAGGAAGGCGGTGGCGATGAGCGTGTCGGGATCGTCGGCAGCGAACTCGTCGGCGGCGAGCTGCTCGCGGATGAACTGGTGGTAGGGCTTGTCCTCGTTCAGCGAGCGGATCACGTAGTCGCGATACATCCAGGACTCGGGGCGGTAGTCGTCGGCGCGGTAGCCGTCGCTCTCGGCGTAACGGACCACGTCGAGCCAGTGCTGGCCCCAGCGCTCGCCGTAGCGCGGGCTGGCGAGGAGCCGGTCGGCGAGTTCGGCGGTGGCTTTGTCAGGGTCCTTCGCGAA
>CAYSZN010000367.1:2217-4573 GCA_964435425.1 uncultured Akkermansia sp.
TCGTCGGTGGTGCCGCGCGTCGCGACTTCGGCGGGCCAAGGGGCGCCGAGGGCGATCCATTTTTCGAGGGCCGCGACCTGCTCGGGCGCGAGGGCCTTCTTCGGCGGCATGGTGAAGTCGGGATTGCCCCGGCGCACCGCTTCGACGAGGAGGGAATCGTCCGGTTTCCCCGCGACGAGGGCCGGGCCGCTGTCGCCGCCTTCGAGGATGAAGTCGCGGTGGTCGAGGCGCAGGCCGCCCTTCATTTCGTCGGCGCTGTGGCACTTGTAGCACTCGTTGGCGAGAAGCGGCCGGATCTCGGTCTCGAAGAAGCGCAGGGCCTCGCGATCGTCGGCGGCAAAGGCCGTGGCACCCAACAGGGTCAGGCCGAGGAGAAAAGAGGGTCGGGCCATGGGGTCAGGGGGCAAAGGGGGGGGTCAAGAAGGGTCCAGCGGGCGCGGTTGCCCTTGCTTGGTGGTGGATGCACCTCGTGGCAACTGGCCAAGCTTCCGAGCCCATGTCAAAGCGTAATCCTCGGCGAAATCCTCTCGCCGCGTGAGGCTGTGAAATGCTGGCTGGTTGAGATGTCCCATCTCGTGAAGAAAGAGGTGGTAACGATAGTAGCGGCGGACCTGTTCCGGTGTCCACACCTGAATGTGTCTTCCGTCACGCTCTTCCCAGCGGTCGCACCACGGCGCATAGTGGCTGCGAACCACCATCGAAGGCGGTCCAGTTCCCCAATCCAGCTCATTCGTGACAGGAAATGGATAAAGGATGACGCACCAATACCTGCGGCGAGCCTCTACGCCGCGATCCCTGTCCCGTGGGGTGAAGCGTCGGAATACGACGGCACGAAGGTGTCGCCTGTGCTTCCGTGGCAGGTGATCCAGCACCCGGCGAATGTCTTCCTCGGTGCAGGGGTGGTAGTAGTCTCTGGATGGGTTCTCGGTAAAAAAGAAAATCTCCCCGTCATCGGGGCGCTCGGAAAGACGGGTCCAGATGTCGTCGTTCTGCGGAGACCTCGAACGCTTCTCGCTGGCCTGTCCATCCCGCACCCGCCCTCCTTGCGTCAGGCCAATCTTCTTGCTTCGGCGTGTAGGAGAGTGCATCGGATATTGGGCGGTCCAATCGGTCGCCGACATGCGCAGGTGTCGATCACGGAACCATGCGCCAATCCGGGCGCGTCGGCAACGTCGGAGCCCCGGCGGGTCGGCACTTCATCACGGACTCGACCGCGGGCGCGGCCTTCCCGCCGTCACCATAGCTTCGACCACTCGGCCACGGTCTCCTCCACAAGGATCTGGCCGCCTTCGGGGCCGATGGGACTGCTCTGGATCACAGCGCTGTAGCCGCCGCCCCGGACGGCGAGGGGCGTCGGCAGATAGGTTCCGGGACCGGCGAGCTGGATGACGAAGCTCTGTACGGCGGGGCTGCGGGCCTTCATCTGGATGCCGTAGGCGGTGAACAGCTCGAAGGGATTCGTCGCGATGGCGACGTCGCCGAGGCGCAGGGCGTGCAGCTCCATGAGGTAGGGCTCGGCCGTTCCGTCCTCCATCGCGCGATGCTTGTCGAGAACCCGCTGGTTCCAGAAGTAGCGCGTCGCTTGCGCGGGATCGCCCTCGAGCCGGGCCATTTCGGCCTTGACCGCCTCCAGTTCCTCCGCCGTCACCGCGCGCAGGGGGAGCTCGATGGTCTTGACCCGGTGCGCGAGGACGGGATCGGCCACGGGCTCCAGCTTGGCCGCCTCGTAGGCCTCCTCCCAGCCCTGCACGATGCGGCGGGCCATCTCCTCGAGGCGGGTCAGCCCGCGGAGACGTCTCATGCGTTCGTCGGCCTTCTTGCCATACATGGGACGGGGCACCACGTCGCCCGCCGCGCCGGTCCAGGCGACGACGTGGAGACCGGCCCCATGCCTCTCCCTCAACTGGCGGCGCACCGGATCCCAGAAGTCGGCATGGACCACGCCGAGGCCCTCCACCTCCTGCGAGGGGCAGGGCACGTTGACGGCGGTGGCGATGAGCCGGTCTTGGCTGTCCCAGAAGAAGAGCACATCGAGGTTGTGGTCCTCCTGGCCCTCGATGGTGCGGAATTCCGCCACATCGGTCTTTCCGTACATCTGGGCGGTGCCATCTGCGTAGGTGGCGCGGCGGTTCTGCGCGACGACGGCCTGTCCCTGCCCGTATCCGACCTTGCCGGGCTGGCGGCGGCTCCAGCTTTCGGCCACGGCCTGCTCCAGTTTTCCGAGCAGGAACTCGATGTATTCGACCGGCGTCATCGCCCCGGTCTCCGGGAGATCGTAGCGATGGTCCTCGTAGGCGACCGGAGCGGTGTGCGTATGGGTGGCGTTGAGGAAGACCTTGTCCACATCGAGCCCTTC
>CAYSZN010000368.1:0-4571 GCA_964435425.1 uncultured Akkermansia sp.
ACGGTTCGCCCCACCCGGCGGAGGCCGGATCTGGATTGGCCAAACCCTTTTCGGATTTCGCACGAAGGGCAGATCGCTGGAGCTTGTCGGAAAGGAAGACTATCATGGCGGACGTCCGCCCCAACCCGCCATGGCCAGAAGATACCCCAAGTCCGCCGCCAAAGGGGATTCGATCCTCGTCAACAAGCTCACCGTGCGCGACGCCACGCATCTGGTGAAGGTCGAAGGCGGCTCGATCTCGACCGGGCAGATCGTCTCCCGCCTCGCCACCGTCGTCCTCGTCGCCGCCTTCACCGCGCGGGCCATCGTGCTGGGCTCCGCGACGGCCTGGCATCTGTTCCTGCCCCTCGTCGCGGAGTATCTTGTGCTGCTGCTCTCGATGCCGGTCCTCGCTCTCTTTGTCCACGACGGCGAGCTGAAAAAGGAAGCCCGCAAGAGCCTCTTCTGGCTGTTCGCCATCTCCGCGGTCGCCGCGCTCTGGATCGCCTCGCGGTCCTTCGACCATGGCACGGACTGGTCGGTGCAGGCGAAGGCCGAGGCCTCCCGGCTCCTCCACTGGATCACCGGGCACCAGATGCACTGGCCCATCCTCGGGGCGGCGGTGGCGATGGCCCTCGGAATGCCGGGCCGCGTCGCCGCCTACCACCGGCACGGACCGCCCTTCATGGCCGTGGGGCTTGGCTGCGCCATGCGGGTCCTCGTCCCGTTCTTCGGCTGCTTTCTACTTCCCTTCGTCGCGTCGGGGAAAGCGCCCCTTGTCTGGGTGATCTGGACGATCCTCCTCCTCGCCGAACTCGCCGCGCTCTGGATGCACTGGGACCTCCAGCGCCGCCTCGCCCGACGAGGGATCGAGGTGTGACGCGGTCCCCTTGCTGGAAAAGCGGATCCCTGCCGGCAGGACGCCCCTCACGAGGCCAGCACCACCCCTTCGCATTCCGATCCGCCCTGAAGCGTGGCGAGACAGAAGCGCAGGTCCTGGATGGAGAACGGCTTCGCGATGACATCGTTCATCCCCGCCGCGAAGCAGCGCTCGCGATCCTCGTCGAAGACCATTCCCGTCATCGCGACGATGGGGACCGAGGCATTGCGGTGGTCGAGGCGGCGGATCGACACCGTCGCCTCGAAGCCATCCATCACGGGCATGCTCACATCCATGAGGATGAGGTCGAAGGACGCGTCTCCTCCTGCGATCTCGACAGCCTCGCGCCCATTCGAGGCGATCGTGACGTCGCACCCGAGCTGCTCCAAGGAGAGACGGGCGACCTTCTGGTTGACAAGGTTGTCCTCGACGAGAAGCACGCGGGAGAAGCCCCCCTTGCGGCACGGAGCATCGATCTCCGGAGGAGGGAGGGCTTTCCGGGACACGAGATCGCCCGACTTCTCCTCGACAGGCGGGCTGTCGACGGTGAAGAAGAAGTCGGTACCGACGCCGGGCTCGCTCTCGAACCAGATGCGTCCGCCCATCAGCTCGACAAGGTTCTTCGAGATGGCAAGCCCGAGTCCGGTCCCGCTGTGGCTGCGCCGTGTCTCCGAGTCGATCTGGCGGAAGGGGGCGAAGAGGGTCGCGCCGGCCTGCTCGTCGATGCCGATGCCGGTATCGCGGACGCGGAAGATGAGCTGGTCGCGGCCAGCCTGGCGGCAGCTCTGCACCGTCACCGAGACCTCGCCTGCGTCGGTGAACTTGATCGCGTTGCTGACGAGATTCGAGAGTATCTGCTTGAGGCGGAGGTCGTCAGCCACGAAACTCGCCGGGAGCGCTTCGCAGAGCGTGGCGGAAAGATGGATGTTCCGGGAATCGGCATTGGCCTTGTAGACCATCAACACCTCGCGGACGAGCTTCTCCAGCTCGAACGGACGGGGCTTCAGGGGCATCTCCTTCGCGTTGAGTTTCGCGTAGTCGAGAATATCGTCGAGGATGTTCAGGAGGGACTCGCTGGAACTATGGATCGTCTCCAGGTGCTCCCTCTGCATGGGATCGAGATCCATCTCCAGAAGAAGGCTCACCATCCCGAAGATTCCGTTCATCGGGGTGCGCACCTCGTGGCTCATGCTGGCGAAGAAGCGCTCCTTCTCCTTGGCCGCCTCCAGCGCCTCGCGATTCAGCCTCTCGAGCTGCTCCTGCTTCGCCGCCATCGACGCGACCATCGAGCGGACAAAGGCGATGAGAGGATGCTCCCCGGGCCGCAGCGCAGGGATGCGCTGGGTGTGGCTGGGGTATTGCACCATGAACTCGGACACGATCTTCTCCAACTGGCGGATCGTCCTCTCGCTCTCGCCACTCCGGTCCGAAAGGGCGACCGCCGCCCTAGGCATCACCGGCCGGATGGCAACGGGAGCCGTGGCTTTCTGGAGCGATGCGGGGTTCAGTTTTGGGAGGGAGCGTTTAACGTGACGGGACATTCTATTAAAAATTCCATAAAAACTATAATTTAGCAAGCTCGGGATTCCCATGCTTTCTTTCCCTGGCTTGCTTCGGAGCACTTCATGAAACGCCTCGCCTTCCTTCTGACTACCGCCTCCACCCTTTTCGTCCCCAGCTTGCGTGCCGGGGAGGCTTGGAGCGGCATCTATCCCCATCTCGCCTTCTTCAACGACGAGCACGAATGCGGCACCGGGGCCGTCGTGCCCTGGGCGGGCCGGCTTTGGGCACTGACCTACGCGCCGCACAAGCCTTCCGGCTCGACCGACAAGCTCTACGAAATCTCGCCAGAACTTGCCCTCGCGGTGCGGCCCGAATCCATCGGCGGCACCCCGGCGAACCGCATGGTCCACCGCGAGTCCGGCCAGCTCTTCATCGGCCCCTACGCCATCGGCGAGGACGGTACCGTGAGGACGATCCCCTACGCGGAGATGTTCGGGCGCCCCACCGCGAACGCCCGCCACCTCCTCGATCCATCAGGCAAGATCTACGTCGCGTCCATGGAGGAAGCCCTCTACGAGATCGATGTGGAGACCCTCGCCGTCACGACCCTCTACCGCGACGAGCAGGACAAGGCCCCCGGGCCCAAGGCCGGCCTGCCAGGCTATCACGGCAAGGGGATGTACTCCGGCCAAGGCGTGCTCGTCTATGCGAACAACGGCGAGAACTCGCCCGAAGCGCGGCGCGATCCCTTCGTGCCCTCGGGAGTGCTCGCGGAATGGGACGGGAAGGACTGGAAGGTGGTGCGGCGCAACCAGTTCACCGAAGTGACCGGCCCCGGCGGGATCTTCGGCAACGGGAACCCCGCGGCCGACCCGATCTGGAGCATCGGCTGGGACGCGAAGTCCCTGATCCTGATGCTCCGCGACGGCGGCGGCTGGCACGCCTACCGCCTGCCCAAGGCCAGCCACAGCTACGACGGCGCCCACGGCTGGAACACCGAGTGGCCCCGCATCCGCGGGATCGGCGAGGGCGACAACCTGCTGATGACCATGCACGGGATGTTCTGGCGCTTCCCGAAAGGCTTCTCCCTCGCCGACACCTCGGGGATCGTTCCGCGCTCGACCTATCTGAAGGTGATCGGCGACTTCTGCCGCTGGCAGGACCGGATCGTCTTCGGCTGCGACGACACCGCCAACAGCGAATTCCTGAACAAACGCAAGGCCAAGGGCGAAATTGCCGGCCCCCAATCGCAATCGAATCTCTGGTTCGTCGAGCCGGACCAGCTCGACCATCTCGGCCCTGTGCTCGGGCGCGGATCGGTCTGGCTGCATGAGGACGTCGCGGCCGGAGCCGTCTCCGATTCCTATCTCTTCGGCGGGCTGAAAAACCGTGCCCTGCATCTCGCCCAGAGCGGTGCGGCTGAGACCGTCGTCTCCATCGAGATCGACCGCGACGGCAAGGGCGACTGGCAGCCGCTGCGGACCGTCGCCCTGCCGCCGAACGGATATGTGTGGGCCACGTTCGAGGACGCCGAGCCCGGAGTCTGGGTGCGCCTCTCGCCCTCCGCCGCCGTCGAGGGATTGACCGCCGCCTTCACCAATGCGGGCGACGACGCGCGGACCGCCGCCGCATCGTCCGCAAAATTCGCCGGGGTCGCGACAGCGGATTCCAGCTCGGTCACCGGCGGCGTCATCCGCGCCCGCGACAAGAACAAGCGCACCCTCCATTTCGCGGCACGGGACGGACAGGGTTTGGTCGGCCTCTACACCCTGTCCGAGGCGATGGAGCTGACCCCCGACGACAACGCCGACGAACTCGCCTGGCTCGAGGAACACGCCGCCATCCCCTCCCGCGAGGGCGTCATTGCGACCGACGCCGCCTCCGTGCTCTACATCGACGACGCCGGGAAGCGCTTCCGTCTGCCGCGTGGCAATACCGCCTTCGACCAGGCCAATCCGCTCGGCGGCGAGCGCCTCTGCCGCGAGGTGGCGACCGAGCGCGACCTCTTCAATTGCCACGGCACCTTCTTCGAGCTGCCCGCCGAGAACGCCGCCGGCTTCCGCCGCGTCCGTCCCGTGGCGACCCACGGGCTGCGGGTCGCCGACTATTGCAGCTACCGGGGGTTGCTCGTCATCTCCGGTGTCGATCTCGCGGCCGCAGGGGACAACCGCCACCTCATCCGCAGCAGCGACGGCAGGACCGGCCTCTG
>CAYSZN010000369.1:0-1986 GCA_964435425.1 uncultured Akkermansia sp.
GCTGAAAAAGGAAATTCCTAGCAGTAGTAATTCCTAGCAGTCAGTTAGTTCAGTTCATGTTCGAAGTTTCTTGGTTCCTATTCATCGTCGCCTCGTTAGTGCTAATTTGCACGCCCGGTCAAGATATGATTCTCGTCATGTCTCGATCCATCGCCAAAGGTGCGGCTGCTGGTGTGGCCACTGCTGCTGGTGTAAGTGTTGGCCTTGTTGGGCACACGGTTCTTGCGACATTGGGTTTAGGTGCAATTTTGCGTGCATCAGAGTGGATGTTCATCGCGCTCAAAATCGTTGGCGCCGCCTACCTCATCTATTTGGGCATAGGTTTGTTGCGAACAAAAAACACTCAACTAACATTGCAATCGTCTTTGGAACTCTCAAATTTAAGGCTCTTTTTCGATGGCGCGTTTTCCAATGTTTCCAATCCGAAGATTGCCATTTTTTATTTCGCGTTTCTACCGCAGTTCGTCTTACCCAATGCGGCCCACCCCACCTTATCGGTATTTGTACTTGGTTTCGCATTTGCGGCACTCACCTTTCTTGTCAAAGGGCCTATCGGTTTATTTGCGGCTTGGTTATCGGGCTGGTTGCGCTCTCGTCCCAAGGTGTTGGCCCGGGTTTATCGCTTCAGTGGAGTCGTCATGATTGCCCTCGGTGTCAAACTGGCATTCGAGCGGCGGGTATGAGGAAGGCGAAGATTTGATCATCACCGAGGCGAGGAGGTTTCTCCCACTTCGGCACCAACAACATTTTGTGGTTTGGTGCGGCGTGATGAGTTGCTATCACTGCTCGCGATGACGGTTCGCAGAGAGTTCCTCGGATGGCAGCAGCCCTTCTCCCTTCTTACCGCACGCTGGTTGTTGGACCGGAAAGACGAGCTTCCTCGTTTCACTGTCCTCACCCCCACCAGCCAAAGTGCCCGCCTTTTGCGCTCCGTAATGCTCCAGCATACAAGCGCCTTTCTCGCCCCGCACTTCCTCACGCCCGGAGCCCTCCTTGCGGCCCATGAGCCAAAGGTCGCCACCGCTTGGCAGGAGGAACTCGCATGGCTTTCCGTTCTTTCCAGACTCCAAAGTTGGTCCCTGCTCTCTCACGTCTTTCCCGCTTCTCCGGACCTTCCGAACCCCCTCCGACCCCGGCCCGAGGCTCCGAGTGAGCGGAATGGCTGAAAAAGGAAATCCCTAGCAGTCAGTCAGTTAGTAAGCTCGCGAAGGGGCGGCCCGCCGAGGCGGTGCTGATCGGAGGGGGCGACCACATCTTCAACGTGTTCGAGCCGGGCGCGCCGCACTTCGAACGGGCGGTGGAGGTGACGGTGCGGTGGCTGGCGGAGACGCTGTGAGCGCGGCGGCGCTCAAGCCGGCCCGTCCAGGCGTCCGAGGTAGAGTTTGGTCGTGTAACGGAAATCCACCGCGCCGTCGCGCGCGTGGCGGGTGAAGATCGTCGCGAGTTCGGCAAGCATAGGCTCGTGCCCGGGCTGACCGGGGGCGGGAGCGTAGGACGAGGAAAGCAGGCGCCCCTTCAGCGCCTCGAAATCGAGTCGTTGTCCGCTGGAAAATTCGGCCAGGGTGAACGTCTGCGGCCGGTAAAACGCGGCGACGGCGAGGGCGTCGGTGTTCGTGTGGTTCACCTTCGCGTAGTCGGTCCCGTGACGCAGGAGCAGAGCCTCGTAATCGAGAAGGAAGGGCGTGGCGGCGACGAGCCGCTCGTTCCAGACCAGCGCCACCTTGCCGCCCGGACGCAGGATGCGCGTGAATTCGCGCCGACAGGCGGGAATATCGAACCAATGAAACGCCTGCGCCGCGGTCACGAGATCGACCGACGCGTCGGGCAGTCCGGTCGCCTCGGCCGTGCCCCCGATGCTGGTGAAGCGCGGATTGCCGCCGAGGCGCCGCACGCCGGCTTCGCGCATGGCGGCGTTGGGCTCGACGCCGAACACACGAGCGCAGTGCGGCAGCAGCAAGTCGGCGAAGATGCCCGTGCCGGAGCCGA
>CAYSZN010000369.1:1996-4555 GCA_964435425.1 uncultured Akkermansia sp.
GTGGCGGACATCGGCTCCGGCACGCTCGCGTCGGCATCGAGCCCGGCCTCGGCGCACAACGTCTCGATGACGCCCGCCGGATAGCTCGGCCGGAAGCGGACATAGTTGTCCACGCGGTCGGAAAAACGCCGGGTGGGCTGAAAGGCGGAACCGGGATTCATGGGTTCATTGGCCTACACCACGGAGCACTCGGCGAGGGCGGGGCGGGGATCGCGCCAGTGGAGCCGAACCCCCTCCGACTCCGGCCCGAGGCTCCGAGTGAGCGGAATGGCTGAAAAAGGAAATTCCTAGCAGTCAGTCAGTAATTCCTAGCAGTAGTTCAATTCGACGCCCCGGTGGCGCGGGCGTAGGTGCCGGGATTGAGCATCTTCTTCACGTCGTCCAGGCTGAGTCCGGCGTTGTCCTGGTAGCCCGCCTTGAAGGGAATGCCGGAGGCGCGGGGGGCGGCGGCCACGGCGGGAGCCGCGATGTCGGCCGAGGTCTCAAAGACGGCCCCGCTGTCGCGATAGGCGCCGGTGCCGAAGCTCGCGAGGGCGCTCGAGTCCTTCGCCTTCTTGTCGAAGCGCTTGCCAGCGGCCCGGTTGGAGGAGCGGGTCGAGTTGCCCTCGCGCGCGGCCATGCCGCTCTCCCTCGCGCTCGAGACGCCGGCGAACTCCTGCCGCTTCAGGTATTCGGGAGTGCGGAACTCCTTGGTTCTGGCCTCGGTGTTCGCGAAGCGGGCCTTCTTCGTCTCGAAGCCGCTGTCGAATCCGCGGGGCTTCCGGCCCTTGTAGAGATCGGGCTTGTCGGCCTTGATCGTGCCGTCCTCGGCGATGGTGTAGCCTTTCTCGGCATACTTCGAGCGGATCCCGGGGGTGTCGGACTGCCCCTGCCCTCCCCACATGCGGTCGTCGAAGGTGAAGCCGGTGCTGCGGGTCGACTTCACCGTGCGGGTCGTCTCGCACTGGCAGAGCAGCGAGGCGGAGGCGGCGACGGCGAGCGCGGCGGCAAGAGGGTGGCGGTGGATCACCATGAGTCCCGAGTTTCGTGCAGTTCGCGGTCTTCGGCAAGCGCGGTCATCCAATCTCGGATCAGGCCCTCCTGTCCGCGCGTGAGATGGAGGTCGCGGAGGCGATCCTCCCATTCCCCGGTCCGGCCCCAGGCCGCGTAGAGACGGGGGACCAGGCGCAGGTCGATGCGCAGCGACTTGTGGAGCACCCGCTTCAGGAGGGCCTCGGCCTCGGAATAGGCGCCGCTCCCGACGAGGAAGGCGGCGTAGTCGTTGAGGAAGCCGAGGTGGTTCCACTGATAGGAGGCAAGGGCCCGGTCGTAGGCCCGGAAGAGGCTGCCGGCGAGCTCGGTCTCGCCGATGGCGGCGAGGAGAGGGGGCAGGGTCCGGCGTGTGTCGAGAGTCGCGGCCCAGTCCTCGAGCCCGCTCTGGTGGAAGGCGTCGGCTCCGGCCTCGCGCACGAGCTGGCCATGCACCTCGACGAGGCGCGGGCGGTCGCCAAGGCGGTGGAAGAAGGCGATCTGGCGGGCGGGTTCGTTCAGGAAGAAGGCGGTCCCGGGCCGTCCGCTCTCCTCCACGATGGCGCGGGCGGCGGCGATGCCGTCGGCTCCGAAGGCCGGCAGGGTCTCGAGGAGACGGGCCGCCTCCGGCGAGGCGGGGGCAAGATCGGCGAGGGTCGCACGCGCCTCCGCCCCGAGGCGTCCCCGGAAATGGGCGGCCAGCAGATTCGCCAGCCAGCGGTTTTCCGCAGGCACGGCTATCGCGTCGAGCACGGCGGGAAGATCCTCTGCGGCCGACGGGTCGCCAACGAGGGTCTCGACGAAGCGGAACGCGTTCGGACGGACGAGGGCGGGCAGGTCCTCCCCGCCCGGATCCGTGTCGGTGGACTCGACGCGGTAGGCGAAGTCGAGGAAGTAGCTCTCCAGCTCGGCGGAGAGCTCGCCCCATGCCTTGCCCCGCCCGCGCTCGATGGAAAGGAGCTCGGCGGAGGCCGCGGTGCGCTGGACGGCGTCGCTCGTGCCGCGGCGCAGCAGCCCCAGCACTCCGACCGCCTCATCGGAGGCGTCGGCTTCGTGCAGGGCCCTCGCAAGGCGGCGGGTCATGGCGGCCGGCTGGCGTTCGAGGCTGGCGAGGGCGAGCTCGCGCAGCGCGGACGCGTCCTTCCACCCGAGAGCGGCGTGCGACTCGAGGGAACGCTGCATGGCGCGGCGCTGGAGCGTCGCCTCGGAGGAGGCAAGAGCGAGAGACGAGACCCATTCGAGGACCTCGTCGTGGCGACCGGCTCTGGCGAGCGTCTCGGCGCCGAGGAGGGTCTGGGTGCCGGAGATCGCCCCGCGATGGCGCAGGTCGGCGAGGAGGCGCAGCAGGGCCTCGTCCTGGCCGGAGCGGCGGTAGCCCTCGACGAGGGCGTCCTGATAGGGAAGATGGGCGCGGCTGGCCACCGGCGGAGCGCCGTCGCGCGCCTCCGGCTGGCGTCCGAGCTGGGCGAGCCGCTCGAGATCGCGGTTCATCAGGAGAAAGCGGGCGTGCTGCTCGTTGAGGTAGTCGACGGTGAGGCCCGGCGGAGCGGG
>CAYSZN010000370.1:0-4550 GCA_964435425.1 uncultured Akkermansia sp.
TCGCAGGATGCGGAGACTGGCACCATCGTCACGCTGGCCGGAGACGAGGCGCGGGCCGCCCGATACTTCGGCCTCGACCATTCCTTTGCCGAGATCCACGCCGCCTTTCCCGGCGGGGACGCCGTCTTGGGAGAAGCCGTCGCCTTCTGCCCCGGCATCCGCGTGGCGCGCCAGCCGCTCTGGGAATGCCTCGCCACCTTCATCACCTCCTCGATGAAGCAGGTCGCCCACATCCGTGCGATCTCGCTCGCGCTGCGGCAGCGCTACGGCGAGCGGCACGAGCTCGCGGGCCGCGCCTTCCATGCCTATCCCACGCCCCAGGCCCTGGCCGAGGCGGGCGAGGAGGCGCTGCGGGCCTGCGCCCTCGGCTACCGGGCGAAATCGCTCCATCTCGCCGCCCGCGCCGTCGCGGAGGGGACGGTCGACCTCGATGCCATCGAGCGCGAGCCCTCGCTGGCCCGGGCGAGGGAGGGGCTGATGGTCCTGCATGGGGTGGGGGGAAAGATCGCGGACTGCGCCCTCCTTTTCGGCGCGGGGCGATGGGACGCCTTTCCCATCGACGTGTGGATGGAGCGCATCCTGCGGGACCGCTACCGCAAGCGCCTCAAGGGCCCGAAACTGCAAGCCTG
The DNA here is from genome assembly GCA_964435425.1 of uncultured Akkermansia sp. GTDB lineage: Bacteria > Verrucomicrobiota > Verrucomicrobiia > Verrucomicrobiales > DEV007 > Arctic95D-9. The sequence goes on from CAYSZN010000370.1 coordinate 630, forward strand.
GGCCGAGAAGCACTTCGGCCCCCACGCCGGCTACGCCCAGCAATACCTCTTTCATTTCGCGAGGAAGACGCTTTAATTCCGCCAAAAGATGAGCGAAGAATGACCGTGCGCTTTCATGTAATTGTCTTGGGGTTGCGCTCGTTGCCTGCGGCTCAAAAACAACAAGGTCACCTTAGATATGTCTGAAGAGAGTCCAGTTACCTACCGCCAGAAAGAAGATTCAGAGATCATGGATGCCTCTCGCAGTGCCCGGAACTCGTTTAAGTATTTTTGGAAGGAGGCAGCCTTAGATTTCAATCGGATCATTCCAGCTCTGGAGCTGGCGTGCGTGAAGGTGCCTTTTAGCGATGATCCCTCTGATCCAAGTTCTCAGGTGGAGCATATGTGGGTAACTGAGATTGACTATGACGGCGAGACGATCACTGGCGTCTTGATGAATTCTCCAAATTGGCTTCAGTCTGTACGCGAAGGAGATTCTGTGAAGGTTGCAGTAGATGGGCTGAGTGATTGGATGTGCGTTCTGGGCGGCAAGGTCTACGGTGCCTATACTGTCCAGGCTACGAGAGAACGGATGGATGATTCCGAGCGAAAGGGATTTGATGAGGCGTGGGGACTTGAGTTTCCTCCTCCTGAGGAGGTGTTGTTGCCACCTAACCCATCCCCATTCGAGCCGGTGCTCGCACGCCAATTGGAGGTAGATTTGGGCCGCAGCCCGGAACTGATCGTCCAGAAGTATGACGGTGGACGCACTCTACTTCATCTGGATGCTCTTTATGGCCGATCTCTTTCAGTTGCGGTGCTCTTGCAGGCCGGGGCTGCCACTTCTGCCAAGTGCGACCGTGGTTGGACCCCCGCTGACTACGCCAAGGCGGCTGGATGGGAGGATATCGTCAATCAGTTAACGAACAACTAAGGCAGAACAAGACGTCGCTCCTAACGCTTGACTCGCCGCGAGTCCAATCCGTTATGACCACTGCACCTTCAACCTCCAGTCGAAGACTTGCTCCCGGTCGGGCGTAGGAGGATTTCGACGTTCTGTCGCCGCAATCCTCTATGTCGGAGCCGCAGAAGATGTTTGCCAGTGTCTCGGGCGCCTTCCTCGCGCACGTGCTGCTGCTCTTGCTCGTGGTCGTCCTGCCGCGCCCCGATTCGGCCGGTTCCTCTATGCGGGAGGCCCATGGTGGCGAAGCCGCTCCGCGCGAAGTCACCGTGATGATGGGCGATCTGATGGAGCGGCTCGAGCGCGAGCGCCTCGCGAGGGCGGAGCCTCCCGCCTCCGCGGACCGGCCCTTCGTCTCCACCGACACCAACCGCCCGGAGGTCGCCGCGCCGGAGAATGCCCGCTACGAATCCGATCGCAACACCTCCGCCGCATCGGGCCTGCATCCCAACGAGATCCTGCCCCAGCAGGACGCTCCGACCCTGGTGGGCGACAGTCCCTTGCCGCATCTCGTCCTCGCCGACCGGCAGTTCGTCGATGGCGCTCTGGGCGAGACTCCTACCAGGCCAAAGGCCATCCCTGCCTCCATGGCCGCCCCAACGCCGCCGAGGACCTCGGACGGGGCTGCCTTTCCCGCATCGCCTCCTCCATCCGAGGCCCCGGGAAATGACGGAGGGGAATCCGACCCGATGGTCAGGATCGAGGCACCCAGCTTGCCTGGGGAAGGGGTGTCCCCGGCGACGGAGAAGGCCGGTTCCGGCCCGGAGAGCGGAGCGGACGGCCCCTCGCCGAACCCTCTTGCCTCCTCGACCCAAGAGGGTCCGATGGATGGCGTGGTGTCCGAGACCTCTCCGGCCCCCAATGCTGCCGACGACGGACTGTTTGCGGAAGGCTTCAGCCCCGAGGAGCGGCAGAGCGTGATTAACGGCCGCCTCGCCAAGGTCGGGGCCGACGCCGTCGATGCCGAGGCCACCCCCATGGGCCGCTACAAGAAGGCGGTGCGCGACGCGATCTCCGCGAAATGGCACCGCTACCGGCAGGACAACGCCGACTTCGTCACCTGGGGAATGCTGAAGGTCGAGTTCACCGTCGATGCCGCCGGGCAGGTCCGCGGGCTCGAGATCACCAAGAACGAGGCCAACGCCATGCTCGCCGAGTTCTCCCTGCGGGCCATCCGGGATGCGGAGCTCCCGCCCATGCCGGCGGAGGTCATGGACTCGGTCGGGTCCTCCGGCCTCGTCATCCAATACGACATCATCATCTACTGATCCATCCCCCTTGCCCATGGCCGTCGCCCCCAGCATCAACGCGAAAGTGTGGGAGTTCCTCCTCTCCGGAGGGATCTTCATGGTTCCCATCGGGATCTGCTCCTTCGTCGGCATCGCCGTCTGCATCCACCGTGCCCTCACCCTGCGGTGGAGCGCGGTCATCCCGCCCGCGCTGCGGCCCGAGCTCGCCCGCATCTCCGATGCCCTGCGGGAAGGGCGCGCCGCGAAGCTCCTCCTCGACCTGAAGCGCAGCGACAGCGTCGTCGGGCGCATCGGGCGCGTCGCCCTCTCGTCGGAGTTCAAGACCCGCGAGGAGGCGCAGAGCGCCGTCGAGGCGACCGCCCGCGAGCAGATGGTGAAGCTTGAGAACGGCATCGGCGTGCTCGAGGTCGTCGTCACCATCGCGCCGCTCCTCGGTCTCCTCGGCACCGTCAGCGGCCTCGTCGGCGTCTTCGGAGCCTTCGGCGCGGGGAATGGCGAGGAGGCCGATCCCTCCCAGGTCGCCGCCGGCATCGCCGAGGCGCTGAACACCACCATCGCCGGACTCGTCGTCGCCGTCGTCATGGTCGTCTTCCACTCCTACTTCACCCGCAAGCTGGAGCGCATCGCCGCCCGGCTCGAGGTCATCGCCGGACATCTCCTCCACGAGTTCCACAAGCACGGCGGCCCCGCCCTCTACGCGCCCACCGTCATCGCCACCGACGAGCCCGCCCCCATCTCCTTTGCCCGCGAGCCGGGACGCAGCGACTTCCTCCAGTGAACTTCTACCGCAAGAAGAGGCGCCCCCCCGCCATCGTGATCGTGTCGCTCATCGACATTCTCGGCATCCTGCTGATCTTCTTCATCGTCACGACCACCTTCAAGACCCCCGAGTCCCTCGTGAGGGTCAAGCTGCCGCGCTCCTCCGAGATCGGGCGGGGAGGGGAGGCCGAGCGGCGTGTCGCCCTCTCCCTCGCCAAGGACGGGCGCGTCTTCCTCGGCGACCGTCCCGTCCCCATCGAGTCCCTCGCCGCCGCCTTGCGCGAGTTCAAGGCCGCCCGTCCCCAGGACCGGATCGAGCTGAAGGCGGACGAGGACGCCCCCCTCGGCCTGATGGTGAAAGTGTGGGACGCCGCCGCGCAGGCCGGACTCGACATCGACGACCTGCCCCTGCGCATCCTGCTCGAGGATTGAGTCACGAGTCATGGGGCAAGAGTGGCGCAGGAAACCGTTTACCGGAGACCGATCACCGATTACCCTGCTCGAAATCCGTGACTCGTGACTCTTTCCCCATGATCCGTCAGATCGTCCACTATCCCGCCCCCGTCCTCCGCCAAGTCGGCGCCCGCGTCGAGACCGTCGACGACGAGATCCGCCAGCTCGCCGACGACATGATCGAGACCATGCGGGATGCCAACGGCGTCGGACTCGCGGCGCAGCAGGTCGGCGTTCCGCTCCAGCTCGCCGTCGTCGATGTCTCCCACGACGAGGAATGCATCACCTATCTGCGCGTCAATGGAGAGGAGAAGCGTCTCGACGAGGTCTGCCCTCTCGTCTTCGTTAATCCCTCCCTTGAGCTCCTCGGTCCGAAGGAGGGCGAGAACGAAGGCTGCCTTTCCTTTCCCGACCTGCGCGGAGAGATCGTCCGTCCCTCCGAGGTCAAGGCCACGGTGCAGACGCTCGACGGCGAGACCCTCGTCATCGAGACCGATGGACTTTTCGCCCGCGCCATCC
>CAYSZN010000371.1:0-4542 GCA_964435425.1 uncultured Akkermansia sp.
CCCGCTTCGTCGCGGTGGACGGTCCCTTCTCCCCCGGCATGGGCAGCGACGAGACCTTCCCGGACTACCGCCTCATGGGGCTGATCCTCTCCGCCGAGGCCGGCGCCGTCTTCGTGAAGATGACCGGCCCGAAGGCGCTCGTCGAGCAGCACGCCGCCGCCTTCGACCAGTTCGTCTCCTCCCTCAACGTGAATCTCAACTGACCCCGACCATGGCAAAACCACCCATCGACTGGTCGCCACGGAACTGGCCCCGTCTCCTCTACGGATTCTTCACCTCCTTCAAGCTCGCCACCATCGTGCTCGTCTGCATGACCGTGGTGACCCTGCTCGGCACCCTCGGACAGGTCGAGCACGGCCTCCACTCGGCGAAGGAGAAATACTTCCACTCTTTCTACTTCGTCGAAACGGTCAAGGGCGTACCCCTCCTCTTCCCCGGCGGCCTCCTCCTGATGCTCCTGCTCTTCGTGAACATGACCCTCGGGGCCATAGTGAAGGTGAGGAAGCGCTGGAAAGGCGCAGGCCTCCTCATCTCGCACCTCGGCATGCTCATGCTCCTCGCCGGGGGCTTCGTGACCTGGGCCTTCTCCACCGACGGCTACATGGCCCTCTACCCCGGCATGACGAGCAACCGGGTCGAAAGCTACCGCGAATGGCAGCTCGAAGTCGCCCCCCTCTCCAAGGAAGGCGTCGGCGAGAAGGCCTGGATCTACCCCTCCGAACTCCTCGACACGATGCGCTCCGACGAGCAGCGCATCATCCACGCCGGGAGCCTGCCCTTCGACGTCGTCATCAACGGCTATTCGAAGAACGCCACGCCCGTCCCGACCTCCGCCCCGATTGCCGCGGGCGTGTCCGGCAAGGAGATCGACGGATTCAAGCTCTCCCCGCAGAAAGCCTCGAAGGAGGCCGAGCAGAATCTGCCGGGCTGCTTCCTCGAAGTCCGGCCGAAGGACGGCGGTGCCCCCATCGAGGCGATCCTCTGGGCCGGCTCCTACAAGTTCGACCCACGCGAGAAGCCCATGCCCTTCACCTTCACCGTCGGCGACCAGCTCTACGGCGCGCTCCTCGTGAAGAAATCGTGGACCGTGCCCTTCGAGGTCCGTCTCGACGAATTCATCTTCGAACGCCACCCCGGCGTCAGCACCGCCCGCAACTACGAGAGCCGCGTCACCCGGCTCGAAGCCCCGCAGCCGGAGAAGGCGCTCGAAATCAAGATGAACGAGCCGATGCGCCACGCGGGCTACACCTTCTTCCAGGAATCCTTCGGCCCCAGCGGCTCGCAGCCCGGCGACGAGATGTATTCGCAGTTCGCCGTGGCCAACAACCCCGCCGACCAATGGCCCCTGTGGTCGCTCATCGTCACCGGCGTCGGGCTCGGCGTCCATTTTGTGATCATGCTAGTGAACTTCACGGTCCGCTCGCGCCGGCGGACCGCCACCCCATCGGCCAAGCCATGAAGACCCCCGCCCTCCTCGCCCTCCTCGCGGCAGCCCTGCTGCCGGCCACCCTCGCCGCCCGCGAGCTGCCGAAAAGCGCCCTCCAGAACTACGTCCCCTGGCAGGACGAGACCGTCCACGCCTTCGAGAACCTCCTCGTGCAGCAGGACGGGCGCGTGAAGCCCGTCTACACCGTGGCCCGCTTCACCCTCCTCCAGTTCCTCGGCAAGTCGGCCGTCTCCTTCCAGACGAAGGACGGCGAGAACCACCGCCTCCACTACGCCGCCTGGTTCCTCGACGTGCTCTTCCGCGGCGAAATCGCGAAGGACATGCCCGTCTTCATCGTCGACGACTCCGAAGTCGTCGTGCAGATCGGCGTCTCGCCCAAGTCGAAGCGCGACCGGTACTCCTACAACGAGCTCCTCCCCGGCCGCGCCAAGCTCGCCGAACTCGGCGCCCAATATGCCGAGAAAGAACAGAAATACCGGGACAGCGAGAAGGATCCGCAATACGAGCTCGACCGCGTCGAGGGCATGATCCTCACCTTGGGGCGGAACATCAGCTCCTTCGAATACCTCGTGGGCCAGTTCGGCTTCGCCCGGCAGGACGGACTGCTCGTCAACGCCAACATCCTCCCGCCCGAGCTCCTCGAGCTGTCCAAGCGACTCGACACCGTCGAAATGCTCGACAAGATGCCCGAGATGAGCCTCGAACAGCTCGTCCAGATGGTCCGCCAGCAGCCCAGCGGAACGGAGGAGGAGCGGATGTTCTCCGGAGCCCTGCGGCTCTTCTTCTTCCACGCCAATTCCGCCCGCGGACTGAACTTCTTCCCTCCGCAGGACGCCGACAACGAGGTCTGGGGCTCCGCCGGAGACCTCCTCCTCGCCGCGCTCGAGTCCAAGGAGCAACGCCCCTGGGCGCGGGAGCAGCTCGTCGGCATCCAGGGCCTCGTCAAGGCACAGAAGGAGGGCGAACCCGCCTTCCTCGTCGCGCTGAACGCCTACTCGCAGAAGCAGCACGAAACCGCCGAAGCCCGCGGCGAGGGCACCCATTCGAAGCTCGAGATCCAGCTCTACCGCGGCAAGTGGTTCGTCTATTCGCTCTACTGCTTCGTCTTCGCCTTCGTCGTCATGGCCTTCAGCTGGCTCACTCCGGGCAGCAAGATCGGCAGGACGCTGCTCCTCGCGGCGGGTGTGCTCGCCTTCGCCGGCCTCGCCCTCGACGCCTACGGCATCGCCCTGCGCTGCATCATCCGGTCCCGCCCCCCCATCACAAACCTCTACGACACCATCCTCTTCATCACCGGCACCGCCGTGCTCCTCGGCCTCTTCATCGAATACTGCACCCGACTCGGCGTCGGCACCCTCGTTGCCGTCTCCTCCGGCCTCTTCGGCATGTTCCTCGCGATCAAGTACGAGGCGAAGGAGGCGACCGACACCATCGGCCAACTCCAGGCCGTGCTCGACACGAACTTCTGGCTCTGGACCCACGTCACCATCATCAACATCGGCTACGCCGCCGGACTCGTCGCCGCGATCATCGGGCTGGTCTATCTCACGAGCCGCTTCGCCGCCCTCTTCCATGGGCGGGAGAACGCCGACTTCCACCGCGCCCTCACCCGGATGAACTACGGCGTCATCTGCTTCTGCCTCTTCTTCTCCCTCGTCGGCACCGTACTCGGGGGCATCTGGGCGAACTACAGCTGGGGCCGCTTCTGGGGCTGGGATCCCAAGGAGAACGGCGCCCTCATGATCTGCCTCTGGACCCTCGTGATCCTCCACGGACGCATGGCCGGCTGGATCCGCGACATCGGCGTCCACATGAATAGCCTCGTCCTCGCCATCATCGTCACCTTCAGCTGGTGGGGAGTGAACAACCTCGGCGTCGGCCTGCACAGCTACGGCTTCACCGAAGGCGTCTGGGGCGCGCTCTACACCTCGTGGGCCGTCCTCGGACTCTTCATGGCCATGGGCATCGCGCTCTGGCAGCGCGAGCGGAAGAGGCGCTTGGCTTGAGTTCATGGGTCCATGGGTCACGGGTCATGAGTTACGAGACACGTCCGCCCCTCATGACCCATGACTCGTGACCCATGACTCCTCCCCTTCTTCCGATTTGGCATTCCATCAAACTGTGCTAAGACTGCCTCCATGGCCATTTTCACTGGACTCGTTATCGCTATCGCCTTCCTCCTCGTCGGTGCCGCCGCCTTCCGCTATCTCGTGAAGGGCTAAGCTCCACCTGATGCGCATTCCCCTATCCATTCTGGCCGCCGCCATCCTTGGTCTGGCACCGGGTGCGTCGGCCCAGACATCCGGGGCGGTGGAATGCGAGGGCGACTATGCCCGCCATCTTCAGGGCGTCTGCATCGACCACGACGGGGCCATCCACTGGAGCTTCACCACCGAGCTGGTCAAGACCGACGCCGACGGCAAGATCCTCGCCCGCGTTCCGGTGGAGGACCACCACGGCGATCTCTGCTTTGCGGACGGCAAGGTCCATGTCGCGGTGAATCTCGGCAAGTTCAACCATCCCGAGGGCCGCGCGGATTCGTGGGTCTACGTCTACGACCCCGCCACCCTCGCCCTCCTCGCCAAGCACCCCGTGCCCGAGGTCTTCCACGGGGCCGGGGGCATGGACTCGCGCGAGGGCCGCTTCTATCTTGTGGGAGGCCTGCCCGAAGGCGTCGAGGAGAACTACGTCTACGAATACGACGCCGACTTCCGCTTCGTGACGCGCCACGCCATCGCCAGCGGATGGACGAAGCTGGGCATCCAGACCGCCGTCTGGCACGACGGCATCTGGTGGTTCGGCTGCTACGGATCGCCGCCGGTCCTGCTGAGGACCGACGCCAACTTCCGTCTTCTCGGCCGCCACGAGTTCGACGCCTCGCTCGGCATCATTGACATCGGCCCCGGCCAGTTCCTCGTCGCCAAAGGCCCCCGCACTCCCGAGGGACGGCACCGCGGCGTGCTCGGACCCGCCCGGCCGGATGCGGAGAAGGGCTTGAAACGCACTGCGGAGTGACGAAGCGTGGGTAGGGACGCTTCGGAGCCCGAAGGTAGTCCCGAGCGGCCCGCTCGGGGGCGAATGTCGTTTGGACGTCC
>CAYSZN010000372.1:0-4539 GCA_964435425.1 uncultured Akkermansia sp.
CGACGGGGCAACCCTCGATCTGCCCCCGCACCACCGCGATGTCGCGGGCCTGGTAGCGGGGCACGGTGTCCTGCTTGTAGGAGTTCTCGTGCTCCTCGTCGACGACGATGAGGCCGAGGTTCTCGACGGGGGAGAAGATGGCGCTGCGCGCCCCGATGACGATGCGGGCCTTCTGATCCAGCACCTTGCGCCATTCATCGTGTCGCTCGCCTTCGGAAAGGTTGCTGTGGAGGATCGCGACGCGGTCCTTGATCGCGGCGAAGCGCTGCTTGAAGCGGTCCGCCGTCTGGGGAGTGAGTGCAATCTCGGGCACGAGGACGATGGCCCCTTTCCCCTCCTCGACCGCGGCCTGGATCGCTTGGAGATAGACCTCGGTCTTGCCGCTGCCCGTCACACCGTGAAGGAGGATGGGGCGGGTTTTCTCCCCGTTCCCAAGCCGCTTGGCCGAGGCCAAGATCCGACCGAGGGCTTCGGACTGCTCCTCGTTCAAGGGAAGCGGAGCAGAGGCGACATAGTCCATCTCCTCGAACGGATCCCGCGAGACGATCCGGTCCACGAGGCGGACGAGGCCCCGTTCCTCCAGGGATTTCAACGCCGACCGGGGCACTCCATGCGTCCCTGTCAGCTCCTGAAGGCTCTGCGCCCCCCCTTCCACCAAGATCTGGAAAGCCTCCTTCTGCCGGCTCTGGCGGGCGGTGAACTCCACGAGCAAGACCTCCTCCACGGATACCGCCAGCTCGACGTACTTCGCTGTCTTGCGTTTTTCCTCCTCTCCGCGCGAGGGCTTCGGGAGCATGGTCCGGATCACAGTCTCGATGGGGGCCAGATAGAAGGCCGCGATCCACTCGGCCAGCTTCATCAAGCCCGGCGTGAGAAAGGGATCGTCAGAGACCGTCCCCAGAATGGGCTTGAGGCGATAGGCGAGGGAATCCGTCTCGACCCACTCCAGCTCCGTCACCGTCCCGAGGGCGCTGCGGTTGCGCAGCGGGATCCGCACGCGCTGTCCGGGCCGGGCCTCGACTCCCTCCGGGACCAGATAGGTGAACGTGAGGTCGTTCGTCGCCCCATCGACCAGTACTTTGACAGCCCGCTCCCTTGCCATGTCGCAAACACGATCTTCGCTTTGGTACAAAAAGAAATCGCCTCTCCTTTCGGAGAGGCGATTTGCACCAAGGTAATAAGTAGAACTTAAGATCCTTTGCCGTTGAGTTCCTCAGAAGGAGACGCTGAGGGTGACACCGCCGTGAAGGAGGTCGGACTGAGGAGTGCCGGTCACGTTGATCCCGTCCACGATCCAGCTGTCGGGGCCGCCGACGTAGCCGATGTAGGGGGTCAGGGTGGTGCGGCAGTTGAGCTCGATCGGAAGCGAGGCGGTCACGTAGTAGTGGTTCCAGCCGCTGTCACGAGGAGTGAAGAAGTTCGGGGCCGCAGGGTTGAAGTAGTTGTCGGAGTAGCCGACACCGGTTCCAAGCACGAGGCTGATGCTGTCGGTCAGACCGAAGCTCTTCTCAAGACCGAACTGATGGTACCAGCCATTGGAGGCACCGCCCATTCCGTAGTTGCTCTCGAAGAGGACATCGACGAAACCAAGGCTACGACGGATGTCGAGGCCGATTTCACCGTAGCCAGCACCGCTGGTGGCACCGAGGTTGCCACGAGCTTCGGGGAAGATGTAGTGGGTGTAGCCAAGCGACACATCGAATCCAGCGAAGGTGCCGAGAGCAGCGCTGACGTAGAGGTCGAGCTCGTCGAAGGCACCACCGATGCCATCTTCGTTGATTCCGTTGAGGTAGAGAGCACCGACAGTGATCGGAGCGGCAAGACCGTCGAAGGTGTAGTTGACATCGGCCCAGACGCTGTCGCCGGCGAACTTCACACCGTAGAAGATGTAGTCGCTCATGTAGCCGACGGAGACTTCACCGCCGAGATCGACGCACTCTTCGATCACGTTTTTGCTCACGGGGTGTTTTCCTCCCCAATCACCCGCGTTCACGCCGAGCGTCATCGCGCCGATAGTTGCAACCAGAATGGCTTTCTTCATAGATTCGTTTGTTTCCCTTGGTTTGAGATGTGGTCGTAATAACCTGTTTTCGTTGAGCTTGCGCCCGACCCGGAACCTCTAAGCAACCCGCATGCCAACTGGCTGTGTTTTGCCCAAAGGTTCCAAGGACGGTTTGACAGTGGTTTAGATGTCCCGGATTCGCAACCAAAAAAAATCGGTTTTTGTCTAAGAAACCGGAAGGAGGCTCGTTTCTGAGCCTAAGCGGGCTTCTCCTCGAAACGTGCAACCGCCTGAACATCATACGTAGGCGGCTGCCGGGCCTCCACCCCGACCATCGCCAGAGCGATGTGGCTTTTTTCGCGAAGGGGAAGCGAGGGACGGGTCGCGACGCCGAGGCAGCCATCTCCGGTCGCCACCGCCGCGCCCTGCTCCAGCGGCGATCCGCACAGAACCCGGATCAGGCCCCGCTTCACGCGCCCAACGCTGCGGAGGCGCGAGACGATCTCCTGCCCGAGGTAGCAGCCCTTGTGGAAGTCGACCGCCCAGGCGTCCAAGCCCAGTTCGGCGGGAAATGCCTCTCCGTTGATCTCCCAGCCCGACCGGGGCAGGCAGGAGAGCGTCTCCAGCAGGCCCCATTCCTCCGGGCCGATCTCCCGGCCTTCGGGCAGCGAGGCCGGCGGCTTCTCTCCCTCCCAGACGAGGAGGTCCCGCCCCGCCCTGGCAAGGCGGCGGCAGGGCACGCCCTCCGCCTCTTGGATGAAATGGTGGAAGAGACGCACCCGGTCCGTGGCGTCCTCGATCTCGCAATCGTCGGCGATGAGGTAGCGCTCCAGTCTCGTCCGCAGAAGATCGCGCTGCCGCAGCTCTCCGTCGAGGACCAGCGCATCGCCGATGGCACGGATCCATACGAGCGCCTCCACCTTGCCCTTGATCGTGCAGAGGCAGGCCGCAATCGTCCCACCGCTCTCCAGCTTCGAAACGTCGTTGCTCACCTGCCCGTTCAGGTAGCGGACCCGGTCCGGCCCGACGAGCCGGAAGACCGCCCGATCCTCGAGACAACGCCACCGGCCCGCGACCGCCTCCACCACTTCCGCCGTGCCGTCCTTCATGCCTTCCGCTCCTCGCTGTAGGGTTCGGCCACGACGGAGTAGTCCAGCTCGCCCTTGCCGTTCTGGATCGCCTTGTACATCACGCTGGCCGTCGTGGAAAGGACCGGCTGGGCCACGCCAAGCTGCTTGCCCAGATTCAAGGCGTATTGGGCGTCCTTGAACATGTGCTTGAGGGAGAAATGGGGCTCGTAGTCCCCGGCGAGGATGCCGGGAAGCTTCATCGCGACGAGAGGGGAACGGCAGGCGTTCTCCTCGAGCGCCTCGGCCAGCTTCGCCGGATCGACGCCGGCCTTGACGACGAGCCCATAGGCTTCGGCCAGCACTCCGACGGTGGCCGCGGAGATCATGTTCGTCGCGATCTTGATGAGAGCCGCCTCGCCGATCCGGCCAAGATGGAGGATGGACTTCGCACTGGCTTCGAGCACGGGGCGGACGCGCTCCAGCACTTGCGCATCGCCGCCCACATAGTAGACCAGGGCCCCCGCCTCCGCCGCGAGACGGCTGCCAGTGAAGGGGCAGTCGAGGAAGGCGGCCCCGGTCTCCCGGATCGACTGATAGATCTCGACGACGGTCGCCGGATCGAAGGTGCCGTTCGCGATGATCGTGTGCCGCGGTTCGAGCCGGTCCTTGATCGCCGCGACCACTTCGCGCAGCGCCTCGCTGTCGCCGACGAAAATCTGGACGACATCGGCGAGGGCGACGACCTCCGCCGGCGATCCGAGAAAATTCGGCAGGGGTTTCGGAGTGCGGCTCCAGACGTAGACCTCGCGATCCGCTTTCCGCAGGCATTCCGCGACACGGCTGCCGATGATTCCCTGCCCGATGACTCCGACTGCTTCCTGATTGTCCATGGAGGAGATTCAACGCAGAGGGGGAGGAATGGCAAATCCGAAATCCGAAGGGCTTGCCCCTTCGGCCAAACCCGTGTTTGCTGCGAGGAATGAAGGATCGGTTGCGAGGTCTGCTCGTCCATCTAGGGCAGTTGGGCTGGCTGGCGGGAGACGCGGTCGTCTCGCTGTTCGCCGCGGGCCTGCGCCGTCGTCCGACCCTGTCGCAGATCGTTGCCATCGGGGTCGGCTCGCAGCTCGTCGTGATCGTGACCGGGGCCTTCACCGGAGCGGTCTTCGCGGCGCAGGCCTACTACAAGTTCAACGAACTCGGACTCGGGTCGGCGACGGGGCCCGTCGTCTCCATCGCGATGTGCCGCGAGCTGGGACCCGTGCTCGCCGCCCTGATGGTCGCGGGCCGGATGGGGGCGGCCATGGCCGCCGAGATCGGGACGATGCGGGTCACCGAGCAGATCGACGCCCTCCGCACCATGGGAACGGACCCGGTCGACTACCTCGTCGTTCCCCGTCTCGCCGCGGTCCTCGTCTCCATGCCCATCCTGACGGCGGAGGCGATCTGGTGCGGCATGGCGGCGGCGGA
>CAYSZN010000373.1:0-4529 GCA_964435425.1 uncultured Akkermansia sp.
CCGATGGTTCAGTAAGGCGCGGCGATCGGCTCAAATTCCATGGGATTGAAATCGTGGAGCTGTCTGGCAAAGCCGACTCCCTTGGACGTGAGTTGGGACTTGTAGAGAACGCCCTGCTCGACCCACACGAGACGGGTTCGGTCCCAATCGGCCCACTCCCAGCCGGGGAAGTCCTGTGCGATGCCACGCTCCTTATGGATCAAGCGATGAGTATCGTAGTAGCAGCCCTTGCCAACGGAATGGCCAAGGGTGGAGTGGGCCGTTTTCTCCAGCGTCCATCCCTTCGGCAGCTCTTTCTCGAACACCGAGTAGCCATGAGTCCTGTTTTCCTCCCCATGCCGCAGCAGAGCCCAGCCATCCCGCTGCAATCGGATGTAGTACACGCCGAGACATTCTCCGCCGTAGCTTTCGTGGAAGGGGAATTCCTTGTGCTCCCGTAGGTTCGGGGGGCGCTTCTGCTCGTCATGGCCGAACATGTAGGAGTTCAGCCAGTAGGTCGAATCGCTCATGAACAAGCCGCCTCCGCCCCAGCAGCTACCGTTCGCCCAAAGCCCGATGGCCTTGAGATAGGGAGTCCGGGAGATGGCTGTCCAGGAGCCCTTCACCTTGCTCGACCACCGGCCGTTCATGGCGAAGTAGATCAAATGCCTGCCGTCCGGCGACAGGTCGCATCGCCGCTCGTAGATCCTTCCCCGGAGCCACTGGCCGATCTGGAATCGATCCTTCTTCCGATCCCAGCCGAGGGTGCAAACCGATTTCGACGGGCCTCGGCGAATGATGATTCCGTAGTCCGCCTCCCGGGCGAGGATCACATGGACTCTGGCTGGAAACGCTGCCATTGCTGATCGCGGGGTTGTGGAGGAGAGGAGCGCGGGCACTCCTGCCCGCATCGGAAGTGGCAGCGAACTGGCGAATTCAGGATGCGGGTAGAGTGCCCGCGCTCCCATATTCGCTAAAGGGAGACGTCTCCCTCAAATCCCGATCCGCCGGTCCCGCGCCGCGATTTTCCACGCCTCGTCCGTGACCGTTCCGCCTCGCACGATCAGCGCCTCCTGATGCAGGGCGACGGTGGGGCAGACGTGCTTGGGAATGCCCAGCAGTTCCGTCCCCACGGGCGTGGCGGCGGGATCGCCGACGCGGAGGACGAGATGCTCCTCGCTCTGCGAGACGAACTCGGCGTCGGGCAGGGCGGGGAAGTGGACGCGCCGGTGGATGGGATTCTCGGCGGCGACGGCCTTGTGGCCGAGATCGACGCAGACCTGGCCTTCGCCGGGATGGCTGACGACGCGGGCCAGGAGGAAGGCGGCGGCCTCGAAAGGCAGGTCCTCGTAGCTCGGGCCGTAGCCACAGTCCCACAGCACGGTCGTGCCGGGCGAGCATTGGCGCGGGCGCGGATCGGCAGCGCAGCGGGCGGCGTGGAGTCCGAAGGTGGGCGAGCCACCGGAGACGAGGAGGGGCACGGGAGCGACCTCGGCTTCGATGGCGGTGCGGGTGTCATCGACGATGGCCATGGCCGCGTCGAACTGCTCGCGCCGCGCCTCGAGGGGCGCGTCGTGGATGTGGCCGTCGTAGGCGTGGAGTCCGGCGAAGCGCAGCTCGGGCCGGGCGACGAGGGCCTTCGCGAGGGCGACGGCCTTGCCGGGGGCGACGCCGGTGCGGTGCATGCCGCAGTCGAGGTCGATGAAGAGGTTCACCGGCGCGTGGTCGCTCCGGACGAAGCCGTCGAGGGCGGCCTCGCTGTCGACGAGGGTGGAGAAGGTCGTGCCGGGGTAGGCGTCGATGAGGCGGAGGAAACGCGCGGCGTTCGGTCCGACGAGCGGATAGGAGAGGAGCACGTCGGGCACGCCGGCCATGGCGGAAAGCTCGGCCTCGGCGATGGTGGCGCATTTGACCTGCCGGATGCCGAGGGCGAGCTGGCGCTCCAGGATCTCGCGGCACTTGTGGGTCTTGATGTGGGGACGCAGCTTCGTTGCGTCGCCGCCGACGGTCTTCAGCATGAGCTGGAGATTCCGCTTGATCGCGTCGGCGTCGAAGAGCAGGGCGGGGGAGGGAACGGTTTCGAGATTCGCGATGGGATTCATGGCTCAGTCCTTCAGCTCGACGATGATCTCGATCTCCACGGGGATGTTGCCGGGCAGGGTGTTGGCGGCGAGGGCGCTGCGGGCGCCGACCCCGGCGTCGGGACCGAAGACTTCGGCGAAGAGGTCGGAGAAGCCGTTCACCACCAGCGGCTGCTGGGTGAAGTCATCGGTGCAGTTGACGAGGGCGAGGGTCTTGATGAGGCGGGAGACCCGGTCGAGGGAACCGAGCTCGCGCTTCATCGTGGCGAGGAGGGAGAGCCCGGTGTTCCGCGCGGCGGCTTGGGCCTGCTCGAGGGTGACTTCGGCACCGACGCGGCCGGTCTGGTAGGCCTCGCCGTCGAGGCAGGGACCGTGACCGGAGAGCCAGGCGAGGTTGCCGACGCGGACGAGGGGTTGGTAGACGCCGCCCGGCTTCGGGGCGGGGGGGAGGACGATGCCGAGTTCGGCGAGACGGGCTTCAGCGCTCATGGTTGGGATGGGTTCGTTGGAAGTGGCTCACTACACCGGAGCAACCCCGTCCGGTCAACCCGTGTTTGCGTGGAAGTGGCGAAAGGTGAGTCCAGTGAGGATGGGGATTTGGCCGCGAAAAGGCACAAGAGGCGCAAAAGCGAGGCGGACCTGTGTGCCTCTTGTGCCTTTTCGTGGCCATCTTTCCATTCGGTTATTCATGCCGGAGCGCGACGATGGGATCGAGCTTGGCGGCGCGGCGGGCGGGGGCGAAGCCGAAGACGATCCCGACGGCGGTGGAGAAGAAGAAGGCGATCAGGTTGATCCTCGGCTCGAAGGTGTAGGGCATCTGGATGGCGTTGGAGAGCGTGTGGCACAGGATCAGCGCCAGCAGCACGCCGACTCCGCCGCCGATCGAGGAGAGGGTCACCGCCTCGACGAGGAACTGGAGCAGCACCTCGCGGGCGCGGGCGCCGATGGCCAGCCGCACGCCGATCTCGCGGGTGCGCTCGGTCACGGAGACGAGCATGATGTTCATGATCCCGATCCCGCCCACGAGCAGGCTGACGCCGGCGACGGCGGCGAGCAGGGCGGTCATGGTCTGGGTGGAGGCGCTGAGGGATTCGGCGATCTGCCGGGTGTCGAAGACGTTGAAGTTGTCGGCCTCGTTGGGCTGGAGGTTGCGCCGCTGCCGCATCAGGGAAGTGAGCTCGGCGATGAGCGCGTCGGCGTTCGATCCCTCCTCGGCGGAGAGGGTGATGAGGTTGATGCTGCGCATGGAGGTGCGCCCGACGAGGCGGCGCTGGAGGGTGGTGATGGGCACGACGATGGTGTCGTCCTGGTCGCCCATCCCGGCCTGGCCCTTGGCCGCGAGCACGCCGACCACCTCGCAGGCGGCGCGGCCGATCCGGATCTTCTTCCCCAGCGGATCCTCGTCGCCGAAGAGGTTGGTGACGACGGTCTGGCCGATGACGCAGACGGCGTCGCCGGTGCGGACGTCCTCGTCGGTGAGGAAGCGCCCTGCTTGGAGCTTCCAGTTGTTGATCTGGAAATACTCGGGCCGGGTGCCCGCGATGCCGGTGTTGCGGGCGTTCTGCCGGTAGATGGTGCTGAGGTTGGCGGTGCTGACGGGCGCCACGGCCACGAGGCCCGGGATCTGGGTGGAGATGGCGTGGACGTCGCTTTCGGTGAAGCTGGGCACGCCCGCCGAGGCGGAGCGCGGGCCGAAGCCCATGCCGGGCCGCAGGTTGATGAGATTGCTGCCGAGCTGGGAGATCTGGTTCCGCACGACCCGCGTCGCGGCCTCGCCGAGGGTGACCATGGTGATGACCGCGGCGACGCCGATGATGATGCCGAGCACGGTGAGGAAGGCCCGCACCGGATTCCGGCGGATCTCGCGCAGGGCGATGAGGAAGGCGTTCCAGATCATGCGTTCGGGGTGGACAGGGGGCGCGGCCCGGGGTTGCTCCGGTCCGTCTCGATGAGGCCGTCCTTCACCACGACGACGCGCCCGGCGTATTCGGCGACGTCGTCCTCGTGGGTGACGAGCAGGATGGTGATGCCGTTCTCCTCGTTCAGCCGGGTCAGCAGCTCCATGATCTCGGCGGTGGTCCGGGTGTCGAGGTTGCCGGTCGGCTCGTCGGCGAAGAGGGTCACGGGCGAGGTCACGATGGCGCGGGCGATGGCGACGCGCTGCTGCTGGCCGCCGGAAAGCTCGGCGGGGGTGTTGCGCAGCTTGTTCGGGAGGCCGACGGCGGCGAGAGCCCCGGCGGCGAGGGCGTGGCGCTCCCGCTGCGGCACGCCGCGGTAGATCAGGGGCAGCTCCACGTTCTCGAGGGCGCTCGTGCGGGCGAGCAGGTTGAAACCCTGGAAGATGAACCCGAAGGCGTGCCGCCGCAGCAGGGATCGCTGGTCGGCGTCGAGCGACTCGACGGTGATGCCCTCGTATCCGTAGTGCCCGCTGGTGGGCTGGTCGAGGCAGCCGAGCAGGTTCATGAGGGT
>CAYSZN010000374.1:0-4520 GCA_964435425.1 uncultured Akkermansia sp.
GTTCCTGCTCCTTCTCCAGCACCGCGCCGGTCACGGGCATGGGTTCGAAATCCGGATCGGGAACGATCCGCTCTGGTTCGGAAATGACGCGCCAGCGCAGATTCCGGAACCAGACATCCTGCCCATGGTCCTGGAGCCAGAGATTCCCTCCCCTCCCTGCGAGATCGCCACCGCGGATGGCGAGGAGATCGACATGCCACTTCCACTTTGGATCGGCGTAGTCGAAGGAGAGGACACGTTCCTCGTTGAGCCAATGCTCGACCACGGTGCCCTGACAGACCACTCTTGCCGTGTTCCACTCGCCAACGGGCTTCGTCGCGTCCTTGCGAGGTGCCATGCAGAAAAAAAGCGAGGCGGAGGCCTGACGAGCGTTCTCGCCGTAGGGACTGCCGACGTTGTCGAGGATCTGGTATTCGACCTGCCCGGGACGGTAGTAGACGCCGGAGTTGCAGCCCTCCGAAACTTTCCATTCGAAGCGCAACTCGAAGTCATCCGGCACCGCCGTCGCCGTGTAGGTCAGCGATCCGCCCTTCTCCTTCCGATAGAAAGCCCCATCCTCGACAATCCAATTGCCCGAATGCTCCCAGCCCTCGAAGGATTCGCCGTCGCAGAGCGGAACGAAACCGAGGACGGATTCGTCGGTGTCCTGCGCCCGCAGGGCCGGAAGGATCATCGGCAGGACCAATGCGACGCCCAGGGCGCGGAGCAGGTCTGCTGGATCCATCTCCGGACGCCGCCACGAGCCACGCGGACCGCGGCGATTCCATTCATCGATGGCGGAGAGGATCTGACGCATCATGCGGCAAGGCTATCGCTGTCTCCGACGCTTTGCAACGGGCGCCTCCCGGCTGGCCGCTCCCCCGTTGCACAGGGGCCGAAAACGCCTACCCTATCGGCCTGCATGAAGAACCCGCCGCGGACCATCGCGCTGCTCGCCTTTCTCCTCTTCGCCTTCCCCATTCTCGCGGGCAGGGCCAATCCCCTTTTCCAGCGGGATGGCAATACCGCGATCTACCGGAAGGCGAAGAAGCACCTCCTCGTCCCCCTCGCCACCGCCGTGCCGGAGGCCTACGTCGATCTCCGCTACAAGGTCGCCTCGGCGGCGGGCAAGCCGCTCTACCGCACCGACATGCCCGGCCTCGTCCACCGCTCCACGGCCAAGAAGCTGCGTCAGGTCGCCAAGCAACTGAAGGAGCACGGCTACGCCATCAAGATCTGGGATGCCTGGCGTCCTCCGGAGGCCCACCAGGCCCTCTGGGACGCCGTCCGCGACGAGCGCTACGTCGTGCCGCCGAGCAAGGGGCTCTCCTGGCATTGCTACGGCATCTCCATCGACCTCACCCTCGTGCGCCTCGACGGTACCGAGGTGCCCATGCCTTCCAAGTTCGACGAGTTCACCGCCCGCGCCGCCTCGCGCTACGTCGGCGGCGATCCCGAGATCGCCCGCCGCATCACCCTCCTGCAGACGGCGATGAAGGATGCCGGCTTCCGCGTCATCGAGTCGGAGTGGTGGCACTTCGACGACATGAGCCCCGAAGGCGGGATCCTCAACGTCACCGCCGCCGACCTCGGCATTGCGATGCCCTGACGACATTCAAGGAGGGGCGACATTCCTGTCGCCCGGCAAGCCCAGCTCGACCAGACGGGCGACAGGAATGTCGCCCCTCCTTGAGTCCCGGTGCTTCGTCCGTAGAATTGCTTTGGTTCCCATCAATAACAAAATAGCATGAACGATCCCTCCATGGCCGACGCGGCGGCCGCCATCGTCCGCGAGCTGCGCGCCGCCGGGCACGAGGCCCTTTTCGCCGGAGGTTGTGTCCGTGACCTCCTCCGGGACGTCGCGCCGAAGGACTACGACATCGCCACCAGCGCCCGCCCCGACGAGATCCTGCGGATCTACCCGAAGGCCGGCACCGTCGGAGCCCATTTCGGCGTTGTCCTCCTCCGGCGCGGCGGGCATCATTTCGAGATCGCGACCTTCCGCGAGGACGGGGACTACCTCGACGGACGACGCCCCGAATCCGTCACCTACTCCACCGCCGAGGCCGATGCAAAGCGGCGCGACTTCACCATCAACGGCATGTTCTACGATCCGGTCGAGGAGCGCGTCATCGACCACGTCGGAGGAAAGGCGGATCTCGAGGCGAAGCGCCTCCGCGCCATCGGCGATCCGCACGAGCGCTTCCGCGAGGACTACCTCCGCCTCCTCCGCGCCGTCCGCTTTGCCACCCTCCTCGACTTCGAGATCGAGCCGGAGACCTGGGAGGCCATCCGTGCGAACGCCTCCCGCATTACGGAGACCAGCCCCGAGCGCATCCGCGAGGAGCTCGACAAGGTCTGGCTCAGTCCGCACCGCGTCCGTGGATTCGATCTGCTCGTCGAAAGCGGCCTGATGGAAGCCATCCTCCCCGAGATCCTCGTCCTCCGCGGCTGCGAGCCGCCGCCGCAGTTCCATCCCGAGGGCGACGTCTTTGTCCACACGAGGCTCATGCTCTCGCATCTGCCGTCCGACGCCAGCCTGCCTCTGGTGCTTTCCGTCCTGTTCCACGACATCGCCAAGCCGGCCACCGCGACGCTCGACCCCGCCGAGGGCCGCATCCGCTTCAACGGCCACGAGAAGGTCGGGGCGGAAATGGCCGAGGCGATCCTCAGGCGTCTCCGCTATCCGAACGCGACCATCGCGACGGTCGTCGAGGTCGTCGCCTGCCACATGCAGTTCAAGGACGTGACGAAGATGCGCACCGCCACCCTGAAGCGTTTCATGGCCCGCGAGCATTTCGAGGACGAGCTCGAGCTGCACCGCGTCGACTGCCTCGGCAGCCACCGCAAGCTCGGCAACCACGAGTTCCTCCGGGAGAAGCAATGCGAATTCGCCAGCGCCCCGCTGATGCCGAAGTGGTTCCTCCAGGGCGGTGACCTCATCGCCCGGGGATGGCCGCCGGGACCGGCGCTCGGCGAAGTCCTCACCGAGGCGCACGATTTGCAGTTGGAAGGCGCCCACCGCAGCCGCGAGGAGGCGCTGGCCTGGCTGGAGGAACGGACGCCGGTGGAATTGGGTTGACGTCCTTCCCCTCCTTCGCTCCATTGCCCATCGTGATGAAGCGTTTTCCCATCCACCGCAGTCTTCTCCTCGCCGCGCTACTCCTTCCCCCGCCCGTTTCCGCCGACGAGGCGGAGATCGTCTGGTACGATGTCTCGACCTGGGGCGTGGAGGGCCAGGGCTGGGCCGAGACCGAGCTCAAGGCCCGCTACGATCGACTTCCGGCCAAGGCGGAGGGAACCGTCCGTCCGCCGGTGTGGAGCCTCTCGCGGCACAGCGCTGGACTCTCCTTCCGCTTCAACACCGACGCGACGACACTCCACATCCGCCACACGGTCGGCGGCGCCAATCTCGGCATGCCACACATGCCGGCCACGGGCGTCAGCGGGGTCGATCTCTACGCCCTCGACGAGGGAACGTGGAAATGGGTCGAGGTCTCGCGCCCGAAGGAGGTCGAGACGACCCACACCGTCGGTGGACTCGATCCCGGCCTCCGCACTTGGATGGCCTATCTGCCCCTCTACAACTCGACCACGAAGATCGAGGTCGGCGTGCCCAAGGGCGCGGCCTTCCAGCCCGTCGCCCCGCGCAAGGAGAAGCCCATCGTCTTCTACGGCACCTCGATCACCCACGGGGCCTCGGCCTCGCGTCCCGGGATGCCGCATCCCGCCATTCTCGGACGCCGGCTGGGTCTCCCCGTCGTGAACCTCGGCTTCTCCGGCAACGGCAAGATGGAGCCCGAAGTCGGTGCCCTGCTCGCCGAGATCGACGCCGCCGTCTACGTGATCGACTGCCTCCCGAACATGGTCGAGGCAGAGGTGGCGGAGCGCGCCGAGGCGCTCGTGCGCCAGCTCCGCGAGACGAGGCCCGACACCCCCATCGTCCTCGTCGAGGACCGCACCTACGGAAACAGCTGGATCATGAAGTCGAAGCGGGAGCGCCATGCCGGCAGCCGAGCCGCCTTCGTGCGAGCCTACGACGCGCTTGTCTCCTCCGGCGTGAAGGGCCTCCACTACGTCGAGGGCGACCCTCTCCTCGGCGACGACACGGAGGGCACCACGGATGGTTCGCATCCGAACGACCTCGGCTTCATGCGCCAGGCCGACGTGCTCGAGCCGGTGCTGCGGAAGGTGCTGGGGCTGAAGTGAAGTCGTTCCTTCCTGCCGTCTTCCAGTGGGCTTCCAAGCGATTATGGGGTAGCCAAATCGTTACCATGGCCGGGACGCCTGGTCCAAGGAGGGGCGACATTCCTGTCGCCCGGCAAGTCCGGCCCCACCAGACGGGCGACAGGAATGTCGCCCCTCCTTGGGATTTCCGCCTTCTCCAAAACCCGGCGGCGCTTCGCTCAAGATCCTCCCAAGGCACGCAGGAAGTCGAGCAGGGCAATCAGTTCGGCCTCCGGGAGGTCCGCCGCGGCCCCGCATCCAGAGCTACCGCTGGCTTCCGGCCATTCCCCGGCGATGTCGGCCATCGGCAGCTC
>CAYSZN010000375.1:0-4520 GCA_964435425.1 uncultured Akkermansia sp.
AGACGAGGGTCTCGTCCGTGCCGGTCTCAAGGGACCGGTGCCGGTCCGCTTCCCGCCGCCTGCGGCTGCGATGGTGGTCGTGGCAGCGGTTGCGGGCGATGCGGAAGAGCCAGGCGGCGAAGTGGGCCTCGCCGCGGTAGCGGGGCAGGGCGGAGTAGGCGCGGACGAAGGTGTCCTGGCACAGCTCCTCGGCGTCTTCGGGGTTGCCCGTCCAGCCGAGGCAGAAGCGGTAGACGCGGTCGCGGTGCTGCTCGACGAGCTCGCGGTAGGCCTCGTGGCAGCCGCGGCGGCTGCGGTCCACGAGACCGGCGACGGGATCGGCCTCGCCGCGCGGGGCGGCAGGGCATCCGGCGAACCATCCGGCCGGCGGGGCGAGCGTGTCAGTGCCGGTGCTCATGGGTGATGCTTTCGCGGGTCCATTGGAGGAGCCTCTCGGCCTGGTCGGGGGAGAGATGCTCCTTCATCTCGAGAAAATGGCCGATGGTCAGTCTCTGCAGCTCGCTCTGCGCCGCGTGGATCTCGGAAAGGGCGGCATCGATGGCCGCGCCGTCCGTCGGCGAAGTGGAGAGCGCGTCGGCGAGGAGCCGGCCGGAGTTGTCGACGCGGGCGAGGAGCCTGAGACGGGCCTGGGCGTAGGCCGCTTCGAGAGGTGCGAGGCGCTTCTCCTGTTCGGGCGTGATCGCGAGCTTTTCATGGAGCCAGTCGTGGAAGGTGCCGCCCTCGGCTCCGACGACGCTGTCGTGATGGTGATGGGCGTGGCCGTGGCCGGAGGAGGTGCGCCTCGCCACGGCGAACGCGGTCAGGGCCGAGAGAGCGACCGCCGCAAGGGGCCAGGCGAGGGAGCGAAGGGCCTTCATGCGTTGCCACGGGGATCGGCGGACTCAGAACGAAGCGAGCGGCCCCGCGCCCCGCGTGAGCAGCGTCAGCTCGGGTGGCTGGGCCTTCGTTCCTCCGGGATGGGCCGAGACGCCGATCAGTGCGGCAAGGGCCACGGCGGCAAGGCAGGAGGTGACTCCGACGCAGAGGTTCAGCTGTGTCTGGGCTGCCGACGGGCCCAATCGGGAGAGGACTTCGTCGGCGAGACGCGAGGGCGTCTCCGGCGTGGCTTCGCGGAGTTGGTGGAGGAGTTGGTCGAGGTCCGGTGCGGGCATCGCGGGGCTGGGGTTCGTGTCCACCCCGAGACTATCCGGCTTTGTCGCTCTGCCAAGCCGAAAGAAGCCCTTTCGGAGAGGGGAAAATGGCGGCGGCAGATTTTCCGCATCGCGGGAGCTTCCGTCCGTCCAACGCCGTAGCGCCCATGAAAGCATCCCTTGCCGCTTGTGTCTGCCTGCTCTCCGTCGCCCATGCCAAGCCGCCGCCGACCACGAAGGGGATCGTCGCCTATTCCCCCGGTGCTCTGGGAGCGGACTACGCCCGGGCGGCCTTCTACGTCTCGCTCGACGCCCATCCCTTCAACTATCTCGCCACCGATGCCGAGGGGCGCACTCACCATATCCTCCGCAAGGAGATGGTCGAGGTGCTCGAGCTGTCCGCCTTCTCCCCCGATCTTTCGACCGAGGCACAGCGGCTCGCCCTTGAGGCGGATCTCGTCCGGCTGAGGGAGCGGGCGGATGCGCTGCCCGTGCTGCGTCCTTTTCTGCCGGTCGTCGAGGAGGAAACCACGGCCCGTCTCGCCCGCTACGCCGGGGGCGAGCGTCTCGTCGCGGGCGTCTGGCGGCCGGACGGAGCCATCCCGGACCCATCCGCCGACGATTTCCTGCCTGCGTCGACCAACGGTGATGGCCTGCTCGCCGTCGAGCGCCTCGAGACCCTCGATGGCAAGGTCTATGGGAGGGCGAGGATCGTCCGCGTGGAGCTCGACAACGCCGTCGTTTTCCACAGCAGGGGTGTCGCCGTCGTCCCCGCCGCCAAGTTCGACGAGACGATACGCGAGGCGATTCCCTTCGACTATACCGGCGCCGAGGCCGTGGCGGCTGCGAGAAGGGTCGTCGAGGATGAGTCCGCGCTCGATCTCGTTTCCTCGGTCTGCGACATCCTTGTCCTGCGGGTTCTCCAGGGCGGAGTGATCGGAAACGTCATGGTCTGGCACAGTTGTCCCGGCGGCATGATGGCGCCCGATTGCGAATACGTCGAAATCGACGCCCAGGCCCTTGGGCTCGTCGATGGGCAATACCTTTCCGGCGTGCGTCTGCAAAGGTTCCGGGAGCCCTATGTCGACTACGGCCCCCATGGCCATCGCATGACGGTTCCGCTCTGGCGTCATCTGCCGGGGAGCGGCTTTGTCTCCCGGCCGATTCCATAGCCCGTATTTCTCGGCATCAAACCCTGTCAAGAACCCGACCCAACCCTGTTGTGCCGGGAAGCGCCGCCAAGGCCAAGGGGCATCGGGCGAAAATTCCCGTGAAGGATCGCATTCGAACGCGTAGGGTCCGGGGACCAGGGATGAACGAGACCGACGAACGCGCCACCGCCCTCGCCGTGGGATGCCCCCGCGAGATCAAGAGCCAGGAGAACCGGGTCGCCCTGACGCCCGGCGGAGCCAGGCAGCTGGCCCGGCAGGGGCTGAAGGTGATCGTCGAGAAGGGGGCCGGTTGCGGAGCGTCCTACGCCGACGAGGAGTATGCCGAGGCCGGAGCATGGCTCGCCGGGAGCGTGGAGGAGGTGTTTGCCTCCGCCGATCTCGTCGTGAAGGTGAAGGAACCCCAGCCCGGCGAGATCGGGCTGCTGCGTCCGGGGCAGATCCTTTTCACCTACCTGCACCTCGCGGCGGACCGAAGGCTGACCGAGGCTCTGGTCGGGACGGGCGCGACGGCGATCGCCTACGAGACGGTGCAGGTGGGCAGGCGTCTCCCCCTGCTCGAACCGATGAGCGAGGTCGCCGGCCGCATGAGCGTGATGGTCGGAGCCTACCATCTCGCGAAACATGCGGGCGGCCGGGGCACTCTGCTCGGCGGGGTGCCGGGCGTGCTGCCGGGCCGGGTCGCCATCCTCGGCGGCGGCACCTGCGGGACGAACGCCGCCAAGGTCGCCACGGGCATCGGGGCGGATACGACCATTCTCGAGGTCAGCAGCGAGCGCATGACCTGGCTCGACACGGCCATGCCGGCGGCAAAGACGCTCTACAGCAGCGAGGCGGCCCTGCTGGAGGTGCTGCCCCGCACCGACCTGCTCATCGGGGCGGTCCTCGTGCCGGGGGCGAAGGCCCCCAAGCTGGTGACACGGGAGATGCTGCGCACGATGCGCGAGGGGACCGTGGTGGTCGACATCGCGGTCGATCAGGGCGGCTGCATCGAGACGACGCGTCCGACGACGCACGAGAGTCCCGTTTTCACCGAGGAGGGCGTGATCCACTACTGCGTCGCGAACATGCCGGGGGCCTACGCGCGCACTTCGACCCAGGCGCTCGCGAGCGTGACCCTGCCCTACGTGCAACTGCTCGCGACAGCGGGGCTGAAGGCGGCTTGCCTCCGCTCACCCGAGCTCGTCGGTGGGATCAACTGCCATCGGGGCCGGCTCACCCGCCGCGAGGTGGGCGAGGCGCATGGCCTGCCGTGGAGCGAGGCATTCGGATGAAGGAGGGGGAATCCGCGGGATCCGTCCGTCTTTGGGAGCGGGCACCCTTCGACCGCCGCATGGAGGACGGTCTGGAAGTGCGGCTGAGGCCCATCGTTCCGAAGGACCGCGAGCGCGTCCACCGGGCCTACGAGCTGCTTTCGGAGGAATCGCGCTACAACCGTTTTTGGGAGCGGCCTGCGCGCCTGCGCGAGTCGCACGCCGAGCGGCTCACCGACGTCGATGGGAGGGACCACGTCGCCTGGATCGTGCTCGATCCCCGGGACGAAGGCTTCCCCGGCTTTGGCGGAGCTTCCTACTGGCGGGAGGCGGACGACCCCTCGCGGGCGGAGATCGCCTTCACCATTGCCGACGCATGGCAGCGCCGGGGATTGGCCACCCTGCTGTTCTCGATCCTCTGGTTCGAGGGATGGCGGGAGGGAGTGAGGGCCTTCGCCGCGCATTGTCGCCGCGAGAACCGGGCGATGTGCTCCTGGTGGGAGGACATGGGTGGAACGGTTGTCGAGGAGCCGCGCCAATGCCGCCTTTTTCTGGAATTGGAGGAACCCGAGGTCTTTCTCGAGCGGATCGCCTTCGACATCCGTCCCACCTACCGCCTCATCGAGGTCGCGGACTGGCTGCGGGATTGGCGTGGGACGGTGGGGTGAGGAGAAAGAGGGGAGATGCGGGTTGCAATTTGCGACCTTTTGCGACAAAATTCCTTTAACGACTACGAAAATGGGCACTGCCATCAAAGTTTCCGAGCGTCTCGCCGAGGAGGCGCGCTATGCCGCCAACGAGGCGGATCGTTCCCTCACCGGCCAGATCGAGCATTGGGCGCGGCTTGGCCAAGCCGTCGAACCCCGACTGTCCACCGCGGCCGTTGCTTGGTTGAAGAAATGGCGAGGGCTGACTCCCGAAGAGGAGGCCGAGGAGATCGCGAAGATGCGGGAGGCGATGGAGGGCTT
>CAYSZN010000376.1:0-1672 GCA_964435425.1 uncultured Akkermansia sp.
CCTCTACGCCACGCTGGACGGCGGCGTCGCCCTCTGCCTCGATTCCGCCACCGGCGAGGAGAAGTGGAAAGGCCGCCTCGGCGGAGGTTTCACCGCCTCTCCGGTGCTCGTCGGAGACCGCATCCATGCGGTGAACGAATCGGGCGACTACTTCATCTTCAAGGCGGATCCCGCCGGATTCGAGATCCTCGCGCAGAACAAGGTCGGCGACGAGGTCTACGCCTCGCCCTCGATCTGCGGGAAGGAGATCTATCTGCGCGTCGCCTTCTACGCGGGAGAGAAGCGGAGCGAGAAGCTGATCTGCTACGCGGCGAAGCCTTGAGGGAGTTTCAAGTTCAAGGTTTCAAGTTCCAGGTTCAAAGCTGGGAGCAAAGCACCGCCAATCTGGCGCAAGGCTTCGTTGGCCGCCTTTTCGGATTCGGCTAGGGTGACGGCACTCTCACATGATCGCCATCTCATCCACCGCCGCCCGCCGTCTTGCCCCTCTGGCCCTGTCCTTGCTTGCCGCGCTCCCCTGCCATGCCGAGGAGCCGACGAACAAGAATTGCCCCATCATGACCGACGACGAGGCCGATGTGGAGGAAAAGGTCACCTACCAGGGCAAGGATATCTACTTCTGCTGCGGTCCCTGCGTGAAGCAGTTCAACCAGGATCCCGACTACTTCGTCGCCCTCTTCCAGGACATGAAGAGCGTGCCCGCCGTGCAGGATCTGAAAGTGCCGGAGGGAGTCACGCTGCTGGAGCAGCGCTACTGCCCTTTCAGCCCCGACCGGCTCATCGGTCCCTCCTCCCCCTCCGTGGAATACAAGGGGGTGACAGTCTACCTCTCCACGAAAAAGCACCTCAAGTCCTGGGAGGCCGATCCCGACGGCTCGGCCAAGAAAGCCGTCGCCGAAGGCCTGCTGCCCCAGCTCAAGGACAAAGCCTGAGAACCTCCCGGCGATTCTCCGCCTTTTCCGACCGCCCCGATCCTTGCAAGGGTCGGGGCTTTCGTTTAGATAGCGCCGTGGATCGGAATCGCTCGGAAGAACGGGATTGGCTCTACGCCGAGCTTCGTTCGGCGGAGGGCGAGATGGTGCACGGCGACACGGCGGCCCTTCTCTCCGCCAGCCAGCGGATCGACCGGCTGGAGCAATGGCTCGGCAAAGAGGGTGATGCCGGAGATCCTGGACGGTCGGAGGACGCCTCCTCCATCCAGACAGCCCGGGGACACGTCGAGAGGCTCCACTTCCGGCTCGACGCCGCGGCGGCGGCCTACACGAAGGCCCTCTCCCATCTCGAGCACGCCGGCCTGGAACCCCACCATCGGTCGAGGCGCGCCGCCAATCTCCGGACCTACCTCGGCCTGACCCGTCTCCTCGGACACACCGCCTCGCATTGGGCCGAGGCGGCCGGCCATTTCGAGGAATCGATCCGGCTGCGTGAATCGGACCCCGAGCGAGACGAGGCCCTGCTCTGGGGACTCTCGGCCGCCTGGATCAACCGGGGCGACGCCCTCGGACGCCTGGCCGGGAGCGAGAACCTCCTCGAGGCCATCCGCTGCCATGAGACCGCGGCGAGCCTGCTCGCCGACTTCGACCTCGCCGCCAGCCCCGCCTACCGCTCCCGCCTCGCCCTCTGCCATCTGAACATCGGCGCGGCCAGGACCGAGCTGGCCCTCCGCCACGCCCTT
>CAYSZN010000376.1:1682-4508 GCA_964435425.1 uncultured Akkermansia sp.
CTACGGGCGCGCGGCGTCGATCCTCCGTCCCGGAGCCGAAGCCGGGATCGAGGAATCGAAACGGATGCTCGCAGTCGCCCTCGCCAACACCAGCCGGGCCCGCTCGCTGCTCTTCCCGGCCACCACCGCCGACAGCGAGAAGGAGGCCCGCGAGGCGCTGGCCTGGATCGAGGGATACGACGCCGGAGACTGGGAGCTGCTGAACCTCGATCTGACGGCCCGCCTCTCCCTCTGCGTCGCGCTGAGGTCGCAGGACGGCACCGCCGCCTCCGCTCCGGAGATCACCGACCTCGTCGAGGAGGGGCTCGCCCACTTGCGGAGCCACCTCTCCGTCGGCGGACAGATCGAGCTCTTCGAGACCGTGGCAGGCCAGCTCTTCCGCTGCGGAGCCGAAGTCTACGGCGAGCACATGCCCCGCTTTCTGTCGGACTACCTGCTCGACCACCTCGATCCAGCACGAGGCTCCGGTGGTCTGGAGCGTTCCCCCTCCTGCCACGAGGCCGCCGTCGAAACCCTGTGGGCCGAGACGGGCCGACTGAAGCGCGACGGCTTTGCCACGCTCGGCACCGAGGAATACGAGCGCAAGGCGGAACTGGAAAGCGAATGGCACCGCTGCCGCGAACAGCTCGCCGAGATCAGGGCCGGGCATTTCCTGTTCTGACGCCACAGGGCCACCTCGCTCCACTGTGCTGAATTTGGAGGCCAGCCACGAACGGCACAGGATTTCAAGGAGGGGCGACATTCCTGTCGCCCGGCTGGCCGGCCCCTGCTTGCCGGGCGACAGGAATGTCGCCCCTCCTTGTTTCACTAGACTTGGGGAAGGCGGAAAGAGATTCCGCCCCACGTTAGCTCTGCCCCAAAGCAAGCACCAGAAGACTTTGGCCACCAAGAGACACAAAAGACACAAGGGTCTGACTCCTTTTTGTGCTCTTTGCGCCTTTTCGCGGCCATCCTCCCGTTTGACAAAGCCAATCCTCCCTCCAACGCAGAAAGGCTGCCCGGGGTTGACTCCGGGCAGCCTTCGCGATTCAGGTTATTACGGAACGAATCGGAATCAGAATTCCATCGAGGCGGACAGCGACACCGCGCGCCCGGCACCCGGCACGAAGTGGTTGCCGCTCGGACGGTCCACGTAGTCCTCTTCGAGGAGGTTGTGGACGTTGAGGCGGAGCGTCAGGTTGTCGCTCACCTGGTAGCCCAGCATGGCGTCAACAACCCAGTAGCCTTCCATGTAGTAGAGGGCGTCGATGTTGTTCACCCGCTCGTCGACATACTGCGTGCCGACACCCACCTGGAAGCCTCCGGGCAGGTCATGCACGGACCAGATGTTGAAGGTGTGGAGCGGGGTGTTGCCGAGGCGCTTGCCGATGTCCCTCGCGTCGAGGGAGTCGGTCACTTCGCTGTCGGTGTAGACGTACCCGGCGAAGATGCGCCAGGAGTCGGTGATGTTGCCCACCGCGCCCAGCTCGAAGCCCTGGATCACTTGTTCGCCATCCAGGCTGATGTCGCCGGTGACGGGGTCCTCGGTGCGGGCATCGGTCTTCTCCGTGCGGAACAGGGCCCCCGTCAGCGAGAGCTTGTCCTCGAGGACGTCCCACTTCGTGCCCAGTTCGAAGGACTGCGACTTCTCGGGATCGACGTTCGTCAGATCGACGGTCGCGTTCCGCTCGTCGCGGGTGGACAGCGAAAGGCCGGTCACCGAGTCGCCGGACGGCGAGAAGGAGGTCCCGTAGCCGAAGTAGACGCTCGCGTTCTCGACCGGATTGTAGACCAAGGCGGAGCGCCAGCTCACGAACTCGTCGACGCGCCCGACCGGGGCGACGCGGTCGTTGATCTCCAGCTCGACATGGTCGTAGCGAAGACCGCCGATGTATTTGAGCGAGTCGGTGATCTCGACGGTGTCGAAGACGTAGGCGCTGCGGGTGTCCACCTGGGCGAACTCGTCGAGCCCACGCGTGAAGGTCACGGAGTGGGGATCGCCCGGATTCGGGTTGAACAGGTTCGTCGCCGGGAAGGCGCGGTTGTTCGTCGCGGAGCCAAGGAAGTTCCCCGTGAAGCTGCCACTGACCTGATCCTCGGCGATGAACTCGAAGCCCGCGACGAGGGTGTGCTCCAGCGCACCCGTCTCGAACTCGAAGGTGAAGTCCGTCGTGTTGCTCCAGGCCTCGTACACCTGATCCCGCGCCTTGTAGTCGCGGTTGATGGTTCCGGGCACGCGCGGGTTGGTGAAGCGCGGGGCGGCGATGTAGGACCGCACGTCGTTCTTCGAGTAGCGTGTGAAATTGCGCACCTTCACGCTGTCGTTGAAGTCGTGCTCGAAGAGGACGCCGACCATGTCGGTGGTGATGTCCTCGAAGTCCAGGCCGCGCAGTCCGTAGAAGTTGTGGAAGCTGGACGGCGGCACGGTGCCGGCGTGGCCGATCAGGGCCGGATGGGTCGCGTCGAAAGGGACGAAGGGCAGGCCGTAGTCGGGGACGTTGTCCTCCTCCATGTGCATGTAGGAGAGCGTCAGACGGGTGTCGGTGCCGAGGCCGAAGGCGACGGACGGAGCGACGGCCCAGCGGTTCTGCTCGACCACGTCGCGGCCGGGAGCGTCCTGGTCGTGGTAGAGAAGGTTCAGGCGGAAGGCCGCGCCGGAATCGTCCAGCAGCACGCTCTTGCCACCGTAGCCTTGCTTGCCGTAGGAACCCTTCCCGCCGTAGGAGCCCTTGCCTCCGGAAGAAGCGTAGTTCTGGTTGCGGAAGAGAGGCTCGTTGACGTCAACCGTGACACGGTAGAGATCGTCCGTGCCGACCATGCCGTCCACCCTCGTGAAGGAGTCCAGCT
>CAYSZN010000377.1:0-4505 GCA_964435425.1 uncultured Akkermansia sp.
CCCGTCGGGCACGCTGCCGCCTTCGACGTTCTGCGGGTGGAGGCGGTTGAAGGCGGTCGCGAGCCGCTGCTCGCGCGTCGCGTCCGGCAGCAGGTCGCCAGCGAGCTGCTGGACGATGAACTGGTCGTAGGGCAGGTTCTCCTTGAAGGCGCGGATGACCCAGTCGCGCCACGGCCAGACGGAGCGGTCGCCGTCGACCTGGAATCCGTAGCTGTCGGAGTAGCGGGCCACGTCGAGCCATTCGGCGGCGAGGCGCTCGGCGCTGGCCTCGCTCGCGAGGAGGCGGTCGACGGCCTTTTCGTAGGCGTCGGGCGAGGTGTCGGCGAGGAAGGCGTCGAGCTCCTCCGGCGTCGGCGGCAGGCCGGCGAGGTCGAAGGCGGCGCGGCGCAGCCACTTCTCGCGGCTCGTCTCGGGCGAGGGCGAGAATCCCTTTTCTTGCAGCGCCTTCAGGACGAAGGCGTCGATCTCGTTCCTCGCCCAGCCGGACGCGACCTGCGGCACCGCGACCTTTTCCGGGAGAGGGACGAAGGACCAGTGCTCCTGGTATTCGGCGCCTTCCTCGATCCATCGATCGAGGATCGCGATCTCGGCGGGCGTCAGTGACATCTTCGACTCCGGCGGCGGCATGATGTCGGAGGCGTCGGTGGAGTGGATGCGCCAGTGCACCTCGCTGTCCTTCGGCTTCCCCGGCACAATGCCGCGCACGCCGTCGATCTCCGTGGTGGCGTGCCCGAAGGTGTCGAGACGGTATTCGGACTTCGCGTTCTTCGCATCGGGTCCGTGGCACTTGAAGCACTTGTCCGAAAGAATGGGCCGGATATCGCGGTTGAACTCCAGCTTCTGCGCGAACGCGGCGGGAGCCAAGGCGACGGAAAGGAAGATGGCGGGCAGACGCATCACAGGGAAATGTGGACAATCGTCCGGTTCTCACACAAGTTCGCTCCCGCATGGATCGCGCGATCACGGCTTGCCCGGAGACACTCGCCTGGCTGGGAGAAGTCGTCTCCGCGATGGCGGTGGACGCCGCCTCGCTGCGTCGTCCCCTGCGGCGCTGCGATCTTGCGGTCTGCCGCGGCACCTGCTGCCACGACGGCGTCTACCTCGGACCCGAGGAGGCCGGGATGCTGCGTCGCCTCGTCGCGGAATCGCGGGGCGAGCTCGAGGCCATGGGGCTCGACCTGCCGGAGCAGACCGTCGTCTACGGTTCGTGGCGCGGGACGGTCTCGGGACCGAAGACGGCGGTGCGGTCCGAGGCGAAGCACGGGGTCGTGACGGACTATCCCGCCCATTTCCCCGAGACCGCCTGCGTCTTTCTGCTGCCCGACGCCCGCTGCGCCCTCCAGGCCCTCGCGATGGAGCGCGACCTGCCGCCGTGGTTCTACAAGCCGCTCACCTGCTGGATGCATCCGCTCGCCATCGACGGGATCGAGGAGGAGCGGCCCGTGCTTGTGCTGCACGACGAGGAAAGCGATCCGCAGCGCTTTCCCGACTACGACGGTTTCGTCAGCCGTACCCCTTGCGGACGCACCTGCGTCGATGGCGAACCGGCCTGGCGGGTGCTGGAGGAGGAACTGCGTTTCCTCGGCGGGCTCGGCGGACGGGATCTGCTGGCGGAGATTGAGGCGGAGCTGAGGGATTGAAAAAAGGTAGGGCGAGACGTCCCTGCCGAGCCGTCGTCGGGCCAGCACCCCGCGAACCACCCACACCCTGCCGACGCAGCGGCTCACCGGGACGGTTCGCCCCACCCGGCTGCCGCCGAATTCCTGAACCGCCCCTTCGACATTGAAAAACGCCGAGGGATCGGAAGCGTTTTGGACGCAGGCGGGAACGGTGGTCCATACCCTGAATCCGCGATGTTCGGCCACAGTTGCGGAAACGCTTTCGATTCCGCTCGGAAAATCTTGACGGGAGGGGGGAAATCGAACCATTCTCTATCTTGAGACGGTCCTTTTCCAGCCCCTGCCTCCCCCTGACCCCCCTCCGATCCCGGCCCGAGGCTCCGAGTGAACGGAAGGGCTGAAAGGGAAATTTCTAGTAGTCCATGATCATCCCGCAATTCTGGGCGGAAGCGCGCTTGCAGACGAAGCAAGCCGGTCGCCAGGTGACGGTGCGCCGCTGGGGCTGGTCGGAGTCCAGCCAGGAGGACGCGCAGGCTCTCGCGGAACGACGGGCGAACGAGGCCATGGAAAAAATTCTCGCCGGGGCCGATCTCCGCCGACGCGAGGCGAAGGATACCTACGGCACGGCCGAGGGCGTGCCGATCCGCGAGGAGGTCGTGTCCCGCCACGACCACGCCATCGTGACCCGCAACAGCTACGGATCGCTCTGCCTCAATACCCCCGACGTGCTGTTCGCGGATGTGGACGCGCCGTGGCGGGGTGCCTTGCGCACGCATCCCATGGGCTGCGTCTGCCTCGTGGGCGTGGGGATTGCCGCCGGCGTCTGGTTGAAATCGTTCCTGATCGGGGCGGGCACCGCGATCGCCCTGATGTGGCTCTGGACGACCATCGTGGCCCTCGTCAACCGCTCCCGCAGGGCGGCGGGCGAGGAAGCGGCGAAGCGGGAGAATCTGGAAACGGTCCACGCCTTTGCCGCCGCGAATCCCGGCTGGCACCTCCGCGTGTACGAAACTCCCGCTGGCTACCGCTTACTCGCGATGCACGATGTTTTCGACCCGCAAGGCGAGGCAGTGAAGCAGGCGTTCGCGGCGGTGGATGCCGATCCGCGCTTCGCCCGCCTGTGCGCGCTGCAAGACTGCTTCCGCGCCCGCGTCAGCCCGAAACCTTGGCGCGCCGACTACAAGCCCAAGGAATCGCTGCCCAAGTCGAAGTGGCCATTTCCGCCCGAACACCTGCCCCGCCGCCAACGCTGGGTGGTCGGCTACGACTCGGTCGCCGCGAAGTTCGCCTCGTGCCGTTTCGTGGAAAGCCTCGGCAGCGACGCGGTGCATCCGCACGCCGAGTCGGTGCGGGAACTCCATGACCGGCTGTGCCAGGCGGACAGCGGCCTTCCGCTGGCTTGACACTCGCGTCGTAGCCGCCAGCTTCGGGATCGCGGCGAGTGGTGTTCCGGGGTCAGATCGTCACAGTCGCCCTAACTTCTTTCAGCGTGCCCGACCCTTTCTCCTTTCCTCGTTCTCGCATCACCCCATGTCCAATCCCGGCGTTTTCACCCGCTTGAGCAGACTTCCCGCGCGTATCTGGTCGCGTGAGATTGTCACCTACGCCCTGCTGCTTGTCGTCGCGCTGTGGTCCGGTCTTACCGTGCCACGGCTGGTGGCGGTGTTTCTGGTGGAAAGTGTTGTGCTCACAGTGTTTCACGAAGTGCTGGAACGCCAATTCAGCCCGCGTCCGATGTTCACGCGTCTGGGGCAATCGGTGCTTGGGTTTGTGGTGCTCGGAGGGCTGGCGATCAGCACTTGGGTGGTGGCGCGTGGGCAGAAGCTGGATGAGCCGGAAGTGTGGCAGGTGGTTGTGGAGGGTTTCTCCGGCGAAAGCCTCCTAATCGGCGCGATCTGGGTGGTGCTGCATCTGGTGGTGCTGTCGGTGTTCGCATGGCGCGAGCCGGATCGACAGGAGGCACTGAGGCGCAGCTTGGACGGCTACGGGATTTCCTTGCTGGCGCTGGTCCTGCAGATTTTCGTGTTCGGCGTGATAGGCACGACCGTGGTGGGTACGTTAGCCGAGAGGATCGGTAGGGCACATGTGGAAATGATACTGGTGACAATGGCGGTGCTGTGCCGCTTCGTTGTGGCGGTGACGGTGCGTGTGATCGAGCACGAAGGCGCTGTACTGAGGTAGTTGCCAGTTCACTTCTCCCGCATCTTCGCCGCGAGCCATTTCGCGGTTTCGTCGGCGATGGTGTTGTAGCCGGCCAGGTTCGGGTGGCGGTCGCCGAACCAGCCGGGGAGATGGCCGAGGAGGGCGTCGAATTCGTTGTCCATGACCACGACGTGGTCGCCGATGACGCGTGGCTTCACGATCTCCTGGTAGGTCGTCGGCACCTTTTCCAGAGGGAAGCGCCGGTAGTTCAGCATGTTCGGGCCCTTCTCCAGTTCGGCCGCGTAGCGGGGATGGATGTCGAAGACCTCGAGCCCCTCCTCCTCCGCGACGCGGCGGACCAGGTCGTTGACCTCCGTCGTCGCGGCCTCGTCGGCGAAGTAGGGGATCACCGTCATCGGGACGATCCTTGCGGCCGGATGGTCGCGGCGCAGCAGGTCGATCAGCTCCTTGAAGTCCTTCGGAAAGTTCGTGGGGAAGTCCTCGCGCTTGCCCCGGTCGTTGAGGCCGTAGCGGATGAAGATCCAGTCGAGGCCCGGCAGCTTCGAGGCCTCCTTCTCGTAGCGGCCCGTGTCGAGGAGCCGGTGGATGTACTCGCCGCTGAGCCCCAGATTGATGACCTGGCAGGGCTCCAGATCCTCCTCCGCGGCGAGGAGCTGTTCGATCACTGTTTCCAGATGCGGCCCCTCGGGCTTCAGCTTGCGCGGGATGCTGCCTTCGGTGGTG
>CAYSZN010000378.1:0-4495 GCA_964435425.1 uncultured Akkermansia sp.
CTCGGAGAACTACCTGCCCTTCACCGTGCTCACCGTCGTGGCCGTGGCCATCGGCGGCCTCGTCCAGATCGTGCCCACGGTGACGGTGAGCACGGTGAAGGGCAGGTAGTTCTCCGAGAGGTCGTCGTACCAGCGCGACCAGCCGGCCGTGTCGCGCTTGAAGCGGTAGGCCGCGAGGGCGGCGAAGCCGAGGGTCGCGACCAGCGCCATGTGGTTCGCGCCGGGCGGCAGGAAGAACCAGAGGATGCAGAAGAAGAGACACCAGAAGGTGTAGGCGACGGGATCGTTGCGGAAGGCCGCGCCCCAGGTCATGCGGTCCTTGGCGAGGCCGGGATCCTCGAAGACCTCGCGGGTCTCGTTGCGGGGCACGCCCGACTTCGCGGTCTTCCAGATGTTCACCGCGAGGAGGACGAAGCCGGCGAGGTAGAAGGTGCCGCCGAACGCGCGGGCCAGCATGAGGAGCTGGATCTTGTCCACCGTCTGGACGAACTCGTTGACCAGACGCGTGCCGCTCGCGTCGGTCTCGTTGAGCATCAGCCCCTGGATGATGCCGGCGAACCAGAGCGAGGCGACGTAGAGGAGGATGCCGAGGAGACCGATCCAGAAGTGGAAGTTGGCCAGCTTGACCGACCAGAGCTTCGTTCCCCAGAGGCGCGGGGCGAGCCAGTAGAACATGCCCGCGGCCATGAAGCCGTTCCACCCGAGGGTGCCGCCGTGGACGTGGCCGACGATCCAGTCGGTGTAGTGGGCGAGCGCGCTGACGGAGCGGATCGAGAGCAGAGGGCCCTCGAAGGTGGCCATCCCGTAGAAGGTGAGGCCGACGACGAAGAACTTGATGACCGGGTCCGTCCTCATCTTGTCCCACGCCCCGCGCAGGGTGAGCAGGCCGTTGATCATCCCGCCCCAGGACGGCGCCCAGAGCATGAGGCTGAAGAACACCCCGAGCATCTGGAGCCAGGTCGGCAGCGAGGTGTGGAGGAGGTGGTGCGGCCCCGCCCAGATGTAGAGGAAGACGAGCGACCAGAAGTGGACGATGGAGAGGCGGTAGGAGTAGACGGGGCGGCCCGCCGCCTTCGGCAGGTAGTAGTACATGATCCCGAGGATCGGGGTGGTGAGGAAGAAGGCGACGGCGTTGTGCCCGTACCACCACTGCACGAGGGCGTCCTGCACCCCGCCGAAGACCGGATAGCTGTGGACGAGGCTGGTCGGGATCTGGAGGTGGTTGACGATGTAGAGCATCGCCACCGTGATGATCGTGGCGATGTAGAACCAGAGGGCCACGTAGAGCGAGCGCTCGCGGCGGACCTTCAGGGTGAGGAAGAAGTTCAGTCCGAAGACGACCCACACGACCACGACCATGAGGTTGATCGGCCAGATCAGCTCGGCGTATTCCTTGCCGCGGGTCAGGCCGGCGGGCAGGGAGATGGCGGCGAAGACGATGATGAGCTGCCATCCCCAGAAGTGGAACTTCGAGAGGAAGTCCGAGTAGGTCCGTGCGTTGCAGAGCCGCTGGGTCGAGTAGTAGATGCCCGAGAACATCATGTTCCCGACGAAGGCGAAGATCGCGGCGTTCGTGTGCAGCGGGCGGAGGCGGCCGAAGGTGAGGAACTCGATGCCCTCCGTGCGGAACCAGCCGAAGGTGATCACCTCGAGGAACTTTCCGTTCATCTCCCAGAAGTTGAGCTGGAAGGCGGCGACCACGCCGACCAGCATCGCGACGAGTCCCCAGACGATCGAGGCGACCATGAACCACCGCGGCGTGCGGTCGTCGAACTGGATCGTCGTCTTGTTCCGTGCGGGCGTGTCAGGACTCATGGTCGGCGGGCGGTCGTTGGGATGGGGGGAGAGGGGTGGAGGGCTCGTCGCGGAGGGGGAGCAGGGCGTCCTGATCGGCACAGGAATGCCCGCCCTGCCGGCTCCTGAAGAAGAGAGCGAGGAAGAGGATGGCGAATACGACGCTGAAGAGGGTGGTGATGAAAAGCACTTCCATCGTGCGGGTCGGGAGGGATTACGACGGCATTCGTCCGGGCGGTGCCTCGCGGGGAAGAAAAAGTGGGGGAAAAGCCAACGTTCGAGGTTCGGCTTGTCGGATCGGAGCCGCACGGGATCTTGCCAGTCTGGAAACCGTATGGCATGATCTAAAGTATGGACACTCTGCTGGAAATCGAAAATGCAGTCGCCACGCTGCCGGCACAGCAGCAGAAAAGCCTGTTGCTGTGGTTGCAGGGAGTCGTTGTGCGAGAGGAGGGGGGCTCCCCGGCGCCAACGGCCACAAGGCAGGAGTGGTTGCGGCATCGCGCCTCGCGTCGCGAGCAAAGCCTTGCCGACCGTGCTGGAACACCTCTCCAGCAAATTATGGACGATCGCTGAGACGTTCGCTATCGGCACCTTGCGAGGCCTTCCGGTGGACGGCAGAGCCAGCCTTCCCTACCGGGCTTCGCATGTCTTCGTCGAAGGTGGGGCGAGGCATCCTGCCGAGCCGTCGTCGTGCCAGCGCTCGTGGACATCAGAACAAACATTCGATGGACGTCTGCCCTTGGAGTGCCCGCCGAAGCCTCGGGGCAGGTCCGACGCGGGCACGACAGAGCGTGCCCCTCCAGCCCTTCCTCCACAACGGCTCGCCGGGACGGTCTAGCTACCGCCGGATTTCTAGATCGACCGCCTGTTGGGTTTCATACGGTTCATGCTGATTTCCCAACACAGCCAATCAGCGTGAATCAGCGAAGATCAGCGGTCTGTCATCCCGTTCGGATTTCGAGCTTCGGATTTCGGACTTGCGCGCACGCGTTCGGCTCACTTCGTCACATGCACGACCTTTTCGGAGAGGTCTCCGCGCCGTCCTTCGGGCCAGGTGTCCGATTCGGGCCAGCCCAGGTAGAGGAAGCCGAGGCATTTGTCGCGGGGATCGGCGAGTCCGAGCCATTGCCGCATCTCGTCGGTGTAGACCAGCGGCGGGGTCGACCAGAAGGCCGCCATGCCGAGGGCGGAGGCGGTGAGGTGCATGTTGTGGACGGCGCAGGCGACGGCCTCGATCTCCTCGACCTCGGGGATCTTCTCGCTCGCCTGGCGCTTCATCGCGATGGCGACGACGACGGGGGACTTGAGGGGCTGCGACCCCAGCTTGTCGAACTTGTCCTGGCGGAAGGCGTCCTCCGGCGTGAGGCGGCGGTAGAGGGACTGGCAGAAGTCGGCGAGCCGCTCGCGGCCCGCTTCGGTGAAGACGAAGAAGCGCCAGGGCTCGGTCATGCCGTGGGAGGGCGCCCAGTTCGCGTTTTCGAGGATCGCGGCGAGGTGGAGGGTTTCGACGGGCCGGTCGGCCATCTCCTGGGGCTTGATGCTGCGGCGGCGTCGGATGAGGGCGTTTGCCGCAGCGAGGCGCAGCGACATGGCGTCGAGGGGAGAGGGTGGGGGAGTGTCGCTCATGGGCGGGAAAGGGGTTGGCGGCCTTGGCGGGGCGGCGGGAGGAGAACGAGGGAGTGGGGAGCGGGCTGGACGAGGAGCTTGCGGTAGAGGGCGCCGACGGCCTGCTTGAAGGCCTTCTTGCTCGCTCCGAAGCGTTCGCGGATCGCTTCGGGGGAGCTTTCGTCGCCGAGGTCGATCCGCCCGCCGTGCTGGCGGAGCTGCTCGAGGATGCGTCCGGAGAGGTCGGTGACGCGCCCGAAGCCGACCGCCTCGAGGGAGAGGTCGATCTTGAAATCCTCCTTCACCTCCCGGACGAATCCCTCCAGCTCCAGCCCCGGTTCGAGAGGGCGGTGGACGTCCTTGGCGTGGAGGAGGCCTCGGTGGCGGCGTTCGACCATCGCGCTCCACCCGAGCGGCGTCCGTTCGAGGATCATCAGGGAGACGGCCTGGCCGGACTCGTAGCGGGGCGGGGTCTTGTCGAGATAGCGGCCGAGCTTGCTCGTGGCGATGAGCCGGTTCGACTTCGGATCGACGACGACGCGGACGACGACTCGCTCGCCGGGACGGACCGGCTTGCTCTGCTCCGCGAAGGGGAGGAGGAGATCCTTCGCCAGCCCCCAGTCGAGGAAGACCCCGAGGCGGGGATGGACCTCGATCACCTTCAGCCCCGCGTAGTCGCCCGCCTCGCAGAGGGGCAGGCGGCTCGTTGCGACGATCCGGTCCTCGGAATCGCGCGAGATGAAGACGCGGGCCTCGTCGCCTTGCTCGACTTCGGGCGGTGTCTCGCTGTTGGGCAGGAGGATCTCGCCCAGCTCGCCTCCGTCGAGGATGAAGCCGTGGTCCGACGCGCGGAGGATCACGAGGTTCTGGATGCGGCCGAGGAACGCCATGCCGGGATGGGGAGAGGGAGGGAAGGGAAATCGGAATCAGCGCCAGGCGAGCTGGCGGGTTTCGCCTTGCTTCGGATGGGCGGAGTCGAGAGTGTGCAGCTGGAGGGAGAGGCCCTCGGCGGTGACGGTGGCGCGGACCCAGCCGTTCGCGATGTCGGAATTGAAGACGTAGGCCGTGGTCGGCAGGTTCACCAAGTGGAGGC
>CAYSZN010000379.1:0-4493 GCA_964435425.1 uncultured Akkermansia sp.
ACGACGGAGGGCACACATCATCAATCAATATACAAAAACTCGTTCGCGCTCATCAGCGCATGGCCAAGAGAGGCGAGGCCCATGAGCTTCGGCGGGGCATCCGCCTTTTCCGCCGGACCGGCCACCCTCTCGAGCTTCGTCGGATGCGCGGTGTAGTGCTCGGTCTGGAGGGCGAGGAAGGCAATCCCCTCCTTCATCTCCTCGGGCGAGGGCTCGCGCCCGTAGGCGAGCTGCCAGGCGCGGCGCACCTGCTCCTCGGGCGTGGCCTCGCCGCATTCCTTCACGAGCCGCTCGCCGAAGTGCTGGGCGAACTCCCTCATGCCGAGGTTGTTCATCAGGAGGAGGCTCTGCGGGCTGACGGTGGTGACGGGGCGGACCTCACAGTTCGGCGTGGTCATGTCCGGCGCGTCGAAGGTGGCGAACATCTCCAGCGGCCGCGAGCGGCGGATCTGCACGTAGACGCTGCGGCGGAATTCCTCGCCCTCCAGCGGGATGTATTTTCCCGTCTGGCGTCCGGCCGTGTCGGTGGTGTCGATGCCCAGGACGATCTGCCCTTCCTCGGTCAGCATCACCGGCACGGGCTCGCCGCCGAACTTGGGATTGAGCTTGCCGGTGACGACGAGGAGGGCGTCGCGCAGGGTCTCGGCCTCGAGGCGGCGCTTGTTCTGGCGGCTGAGGAGGCGGTTGTCGGGATCGAGGCGGTCGCTCTCGGCCTTGCGTTCGGACTGCTGCCGCCAGGTGTGGCTGGTGAGGATGAGCCGGTGCAGCTCCTTCAGGCTCCAGCCCTTGGCCATGAACTCGCTGGCGAGCCAGTCGAGCAGCTCGGGATGGCTCGGCGTCTCGCCGAGGTGGCCGAAGTCCGTCGGGGTCTTCACCAGCCCGGTGCCGAAATGGTGCATCCAGACCCGGTTGACGATGACGCGGGCGAGGAGGGGGTGCTGTCCGTCGGTCAGCATCTCGCCGAAGGCCAGGCGGCGGCCGGTGGTGGGGAGCCCGTCGAGCTTCTCCGGCAGATCCGTCTCGCGCCAGCCCGAGAGCACGGACAGGTCGGACGGCTTCATCACCTCCTTCGGCGACTCGGGATTGCCGCGGTGGAAGAGGCGGGTCGCAGGAATGGCCTCCGGCTTCGCGGGCAGCTCGGCGAAGGCGTGGACGAAGTCCTCCTTCGGCTTCTTCTTCCGCACCTCCGCCGCCTCGTCGGCCATCTCCTTGAGGGTGGCGGCGTGCTTGGTCTTGTAGGTGGTGTCGTAGAGGTAGAGGGAGCCACCGCTGAGCTTCTCCACGGTGGGGTGCTGTTTCAGCAGGGCGGTCTGCTCGGGCTTGCGGTCCTTCGCGACGGTGCGGTAGGCGGTGCGCAGTGGCTCGCGGACGGCCTCGTCGCTCTTCGCCAGCTCCTTCTCGAGCACCTCGGTGATGAACTCCTCCTGCTTCGCGAGGCGGGCGTCGTCGATCTTCTTCGCCTCGGCCTCGACGGCGGCGGCCTCGGCCTTCTGCTCCTTGGTCTGGAGGGAGACGAGCCGACGCGCGGGCTGGCGCCAGTTCGCCGGATCGAAGCCCGGCTCGAAGATGGCGCGCAGCTCGTAGAAGTCGGCCTGCGAAATGGGATCGTAGCGGTGGTCGTGGCACTCGGCGCAATGGATCGTCATGCCGTAGAGGCTGTTGGCGACGATCTTGAGCGTGTCGGTGATGGTCGCATTGCGGGCGAGCAGGGTGTTCTCCGTGGCCGTGCCATCAGGGGCCATGCGGAGGAATCCGGTCGCGGCGATGAGCTCTGCGTAGCGCGTTTTCTCCCCCTCGCCCGGCGAATCGGCATGGAGGCCGAGCTTCGCGGCGATCTCGTCGCCGGCGAGCTGCTCCCTCACGAACTCGTCGAAGGGCTTGTCGGCATTCAGGGCGGAAATGACATAGTCGCGGTAGCGCCAGGCGTGGGCACGCTCGGTGTCGCGCTCGTTGAATCCATCAGAGTCCGCGTATCCTGCGACATCGAGCCAATGCCGTCCCCAGCGCTCGCCGTAGGCGGGCGAGGCGAGGTATTCATCGACGAGCGCCGCCCATTCCGCATCGCCTAAGGTCCCATTCCCCGTGTCATTCCCCGCCCCCGGCGGCAAACCCACGAGATCGAACGACAGACGCCGCCGGAGCGTGGCGGCATCGGCCTCGTCGGAGAAGGACAGACCCTTTTCCTCCAGCTTCGCCCGGACGAAGGCGTCGATGGCGTTGCGCTCGCGCGGGTCGGCCTTCGCGGGCACTTCCGGGCGGGCGATGGGCTGGATCGACCACCAGGCGCGCTCCTCCTCGGTGAAGAGAGGCTCCGCCCCGAGCGTCTCGGGCTCGGGACGCAAGGTCGGCGCTCCCGCGAGCAGCCATTTCTCGATAGTGGCGATGTCGGAGTCGGAGAGAGGCGACTGCCCCTTCGGCATCTCGCCGCTCTTCAGCACCTCGAGGAGATGGCTCTCCGCCGGCTTGCCCGCCACGACGGCAGGGCCGGAATCCCCGCCTTTCGCGAGGAAACGCGCCAGCCGCACATCGAGGCCGCCCTTCGTCTCCCCGTCCTCGCCGTGGCAGTGGAAGCAGTGCGCCTTCAAGATCGGACGCACGTCCTTCTCGAAGACAGGAGACTCGACCGCCCACACCGCTGCCGGGAGGGCGATGGAAAGCGCGGACGCGAGACGGGCGGTTTGAAACGTCATCGTATACAAAGCCATCCTAACCCCGAATCGCGACGGGGAAAGGACGGGTTGACGTGAGGGGCCGCTGTGAGGCGTGGTTCCGTCCGGGCATGGCTCTCCATGCCAAATCCTCCGTCCAAACACCATCGGACAACCAACTCTCACAGATCCACCTGGATCGCCCCGCTCGCCGCTCGCGCTTTCGCCCGCGCCTCCTCGACGTCTCCGCCACGGGCGAGGGCCACGCCCATGCGGCGCTTTCCGGCGACCCGAGGCTTGCCGAAAAGGCGGATCTGGGTGTCGGACTCGCGGAGGGCGGTCTCGAGGTTTCCGTAGGCCGGCGACTCGGACTCTCCCTCGACGAGGAGCACGGCGGAGGCCGAGGGGCCAAGCTGGCGGATGGAGGGAATGGGCAGTCCGAGAATGGCCCGGGCATGGAGGGCGAACTGGGAGAGGTCCTGCGAAATCATCGTGACCATGCCGGTGTCGTGCGGCCGGGGCGAGACTTCGGAGAAGATGATCTCGTCGTCCTTCACGAACAGCTCGACGCCGAAGATGCCGCGCCCGCCGAGGGCGTCGACGATGGCCCGGGCACAGTCCTTCGCCCGTTCGCGGGCGAGCTCGCTCATGGGCTGGGGCTGCCAGCTCTCGCGGTAGTCACCGTCCTCCTGGGTGTGGCCGATGGGCTCGCAGAAGGAGATGCCGCCCTCGTGCCGGATGGTGAGCTGGGTGATCTCGTAGTCGAACTCGACGAAGCCCTCGACGATGACCTTCCCTTTCCCGGCCCGTCCGCCTTTCTGGGCATAGTCCCAGGCGGGCTGGATTCCGGCCTCGTCCGTCACGGTGCTCTGACCCTTGCCGGAGGAGC
Source organism: uncultured Akkermansia sp. (assembly GCA_964435425.1). Classification (GTDB taxonomy): domain Bacteria; phylum Verrucomicrobiota; class Verrucomicrobiia; order Verrucomicrobiales; family DEV007; genus Arctic95D-9. The sequence continues at coordinate 3,538 of CAYSZN010000379.1, forward strand.
TCATGATGGGCTTCACGATGCAGGGCAGGCCGATCTCGGCGATGGCGGCCCGATACTCCTCCTCGTTGGCGGCGAAGCGGTAGGGGGAGGTTTTCAAACCCAGCTCCTCGGCGGCGAGGCGGCGGATGCCCTCGCGGTTCATCGTCAGTTGCGCGGCCCGCGCGGTGGGGATGACGACGGCCAGTCCCTCCGCCTCGATCTCGGCGAGGGTGTCGGTGGCGATGGCCTCGACCTCGGGGACGACGAGATGGGGACGCTCCTGCTCGATCACCGCGCGCAGGGCCGCGCCGTCGAGCATGGGGACGACGTGGAAGCGGTCCGCCACCTGCATCGCCGGGGCGTTCGCGTAGCTGTCCACGGCGATGACCTCGACGCCGTAGCGCTGCAGCTCGATGGTGACCTCCTTGCCGAGTTCGCCCGAGCCGCAGAGCATCACGCGAGTCGCGCCGCTGGTGAAAGGTGTGCCGATGCTTGCCATGGCGGGCACCTTAGAGATAAAATCCGATTTCCAAAGAGGAATTTTCCCGCCGAAAACTGCCAAACTGAACACTGAACACTCGCACTCTTATGTCCACCTTCTCGCAATGGCTTCTCCTCCTCCGTGTCCACTGGCGGATGATCTGGACGAAGACCGCGGAGGCGGCGAGCCGGTCGCGCCTGATGACGGCGACGATCGCGAGCTTCCTGCTCGGCTACATGGTGGCGGCCTACTGGCTCTTCCACGAGGGGCTCGGCTACATCGCCTCGATCCCGGCGGCGGGGGCTCTCCTCGGCGACCGGCTCGTCCACGTGCTCTTCCTCTGCTTCTTCACGATGCTGGTCTTCTCGGTCGCGGTGACGGCCTACATCTCCCTCTACCGCAGCCGCGACACCCGCTGGCTCCTCAGCCTGCCGGTGTCGCACCGGGTGCTCTTCCTCTGGAAGTGCTTCGAGTCCGCCTCCTTCGCGAGCTGGGG
>CAYSZN010000380.1:0-4492 GCA_964435425.1 uncultured Akkermansia sp.
AATCGCCGAGGCTCGTGTCCTCGGCGATTTCATCGAGGACAAGGGGGCCGAGGATCCCAGCGACATCACCTCCATGGCGATGCTGAAGGACCGCATCAAGGACGTCCTCGACACCCTCAATCCCCGCGAGCGCGAAGTGCTGGAGCAGCGCTTCGGCCTCGTCGACGGCTACAGCCGCACGCTGGAGGAGGTGGGCCGACAGTTCCAGGTCACCCGCGAACGCATCCGCCAAATCGAGGCGAAGGCCCTGCGCAAGATGCGCCACCCCACCCGCATCCGCCAGCTCGAGGGCTTCATCGATGCTCGCATCCCGGGCTGAGACGACATTTTTCTCCGATCCCCGCGAAACTCCCACCTCTCCGAGGAGTTTCCATCCGCATGAGCGATCCCGAATCCGACGCCCCCCTCTGGAAGCTCCTCGGCCACGCGAGCCGGACGGAGCCTTCCCCCCGCTTCGTGCGCCAAGTCGTGCGCGAGGCGCGGGCTCTCGCTGTCGCAAAGCCGTCGCTGCGGGAGCGGCTGCAGGGCCTCTGCCTCTGCGCCCGCCGTCCCCTGCTCGCCTCCGGCACGCTCGCCCTCCTCGCCGCCGTGGCGGCGGCGGTCCTCCTCCGGAGCGGCGGTCCGGTGGAGCCGGGCCTGGCTCCCTACACCTTCCTTCCGTTGGAAACGTCCTCCGAAGCCTTCGACCCGGCTTCGGAGATGGCCGCCGTCGAGTATCTCGGGCAACTCATGGCGGTGGCGGATCCAGGGCTGCTCGACGACGACGCCCTGGCCTCGCTTTTCTAGACGGCAGGAAAGATCCGGACGCCTCCGGGCGTATCGGAGACATGACCACTCGGCATCCCCTTTCCCGTTTGGCTTGGAGTTTCCTCTAAGCTGCGGGATTCTGGCGCGTTCCAATGACGCGTCCCGTTCAACCGACCGATGGACTCCATGAACCTCCGACCCGCCCCCTTCTTCGCCACCGCCGCCCTGGCCGCCGCTCTCGTCGGCGCCGCCTGCCGAACCACTGTGCCCGAAACCGGACGGCCGCAGTTCAACATGCTTCCTCCCGCGAAGGAGGCCGCGCTCGGCCTCAGCGAGTTCCAGAAGATGAAGCAGACGATGAAGATCTCGACGGATCCGGGCCAGAACGCCCTCGTCCAGCGGGTCGGATCGCGTCTCTCCAAGGTGATGCCGGTGCCGGAAGCCCAGTGGGAGTTCGTCGTCTTCGACGAGCCCTCGCCAAACGCCTTCGCCCTGCCCGGCGGAAAGGTCGGCGTCCACAGCGGACTCTTCCAGGTGACGCAGAACGAGGCAGGCCTCGCCGCCGTGATCGGCCACGAGGTCGCCCACGTCGTCGCACGCCATTCCGGCGAGCGCGCCACGCAGACCGCCCTCGCCGGCGTCGCCGCGGCCGGGGCAGGCTACGTCCTCAACCGGGACGGACGCAATGGAGCACTGCCCACCGCCGCCGTCGGGGCCGGTGCCCTGCTGATGACGAAGAAATGGTCGCGCGAGCAGGAGCTCGAGGCCGATCGGATGGGCGCGATCTTCATGGCCCGGGCCGGCTACGACCCGCGCGAGGCCGTCGGGCTGTGGAAGCGCTTCGCCGACTGGAAGCAGCGCAACAACCAGGGCGCGAGCGGCCCGAACTTCCTCAGCACCCACCCGCTCGACGAGACGCGCATCGAGCAGCTCGAATACTATCTGCCCGAGGCCCTCGCCGAATACAAAGGCTGAGCATGGACAAGCGCGCCCTCCGCAAGGAGCTGTTCTCGCGCGTCCGCGCCATGTCCGCCGAGGCCCGCCATGCCGCGTCGGCGGAGATCCGCAGGCGACTGGCGAACGACGCGGAATTCCAGGCGGCGGAAACCGTCTTCGCCTATCTCGCCCTGCCCGGCGAGCCGGACCTCGCTCCGCTGGTCGCCGCCTTTCCGCGGAAGCGATGGGCCTTCTCCCGCGTGACGGCGGAGGACCGGCTCGCGTTCCATAGGATGACGCAGACCGAAGAGGCGCTGGCCGGCGCCTACGGGATCCACGAACCGGATGCGGAGCGGCACGCCCTCCTGGCAGCCGAGGACGCCGACCTCGTCCTCGTCCCCGGCGTCGGGTTCGACCCTAGGACGCTCGCGCGACTAGGACGCGGCAAGGGACACTACGACCGCTTTCTCGCCGGAACCTCGGCCCGTCTCGTCGGAGTCGCCTTCTCCACCCAGCTCGCGGAACTGGCCGCGGAGCCGCACGACGTCCCTATGCACCGCCTCCTCACCGAGGCGGGCTGGATCTGAGGCACCTCCATCGAAGGCAGAACCCTGCAGCCGAGGCCACCGGCCTCGGTCGGACGTCGAAGAACCTCCGCCCCGCGCCCGATGGACGCGGCTACAGCGCTGGCACAGCTTCTCAACTCTCAACTCCCGACTATCACTGAAGCGACCCACCGAATCCCGACTCGCGCAGGCTCCGCATCACCTCGGTGGGCTTGAAGCCATGTCCCGTCACTCTCGCGGTGTCGGCTCCGCTCCTCGCCTCGCAACGCTCCACCCCATCGACCGACTCGGCCGCCGAGACAAAAGCCCGAACGCAGCCTCCGCAGCAGAGGTGCGCGCCATGCACAACCATGGAATCGGCGATGGCATCGTCCTCCTCCAGATCCGGGATGCGCAACCCGGGATGGTCCGAAGCGCCGTAGAAGCCGGCGGCGAGGACGGTTTCCAGGACCGTCTGCGCGGCCTTGTCCGAAGGAGCCTTCACCACGATGGACTTGGCCGACCGGTCGCCGGCGATGGAGACGCCCTTCGGAAGGGAGTGCGTCCCCTCCGTGCCGATCTTCGCCACGGCCTCCACGCAATCGCCGCAGCAGAGATGTACTCCGGACAGAGTCACGGTGACTCCGGCCGAGGGCGCAGATGGCTTCGCCGAGCGCAGCATTGGCTCCGGGGCGGCCTTCTCCATGGCCGCCCTGACATATTCGTTGTCCTCGGCGGAGAGGCTCGCGAGAGGTGCCTCGAAGACATGGCCCTTGGCCGTCCGGATCTTGACCGTGGCCTCGTCCTTCATCCCCGCGAACTCGGCCCGGATCGTCCTGCCATCGGAGGCCCGCGTCCATTCCCGAACCTCGGCCCTCGACGCGAAGGTGGTGCCCAGCAGAAAACAGACGGCACCGAGAGTCGGGAGATTCGGTCTCATGCGCGCAGCATAGCGAATCTCCGCGATCACGGTCAATCTCCCAGTCGAAAAAATGGCATTTCCTGCAAGAAACCCGCCCATGCTTGCGAAATTCGCTGCCGACTCTCCATTGCGCCGATTGACAGTTTCGGCGAACCATGATCGAATCCGTGAGACCATGCCCCCCTCCCTTCGTCTCCTCGTCCCAGCGATCCTCTCCCTCGCCTGCGCCGCCTCCGCCGAAAGCCCGCCGGAGCCGCTGCAGCTCGTCGATATCGCCGCCTGGACGGAGACGGGCGAATGGGCCATCGCCGGAGAGGTGCAGGGCAGCACCCAGGAGAAGAAGTGGAAATCGGTGGCCCCCGGCACCGGCATTCTCTACAACGGCGCCGAGGGAAAGACCCTGAACATCGCGAGCAAGGGTTCGCATGGCGACGCCGAGATCGAAGTCGAGTTCATGATCCCCAAATCCTCGAACTCCGGCCTCTACCTGATGAGCCGCTACGAGATCCAGATCCTCGACAGCTACGGCAAGGCCGACAACGCCATCACCGTCCATGACTGCGGCGCGATCTACGAACGCTGGGACGAATCGAAGCCGGAGGGCTCGAAGGGCTACGAGGGCACCCCGCCCTCGACCAACGCGAGCAGCGCGCCCGGCACCTGGCAGACCTACAGGATCCAGTTCCGCGCCCCGCGCTTCGACGCCGAAGGCAGGAAGACGGAGAACGCCCGCTTCATCCGTGTGGAGCACAACGGCGTCGTCATCCACGAGGACGTCGAGGTCACCGGTCCGACCCGTGGAGGGACAGAGGGCGAAGTCGCCTCGGCCCCGATCATCGTCCAGGGCGACCATGGGCCAGTGGCCTTCAGGAAGCTCCTTGTGCGCCACACCCAGTTCAAGTGAGACGGCTCCGTCCTCACTTCGTGAACATCGCGTGGTCCCTGTCTCCGCCGGAGAGCAGATAGGCGAGCAGGTCGAGGATATCCTCCTCGCCGAGAGCATCGGTGTTGCCCCGGCACGCGTCCTCCGACAGAATGGCCCCGAGCAGCTCCCTCGGTCCCATCCGCTCCACCGCCTTCGCCGGATCGGGAGCCTTCGCCGTTCCGGCGCCCGCAAAGCGATGGCATGCCACGCAGGACGCCTCGGAAAAGACGCGCCGTCCATTCTCGAAATCGCGATCCCCCTCGAGCCCGACGAAAAGAAGCGGATCGAAGTCTTCGACCTTCCAGCGCTTCACTGGCGGCCGCTGGGCGGGGTCCTTGGACACCACAGGCGGACAGACGGTAAGAGCCAGGAAGAGCGCAAGAAAGGAGCCACGCACGCCCCTTCTTCGGCGAAGAC
>CAYSZN010000381.1:0-4487 GCA_964435425.1 uncultured Akkermansia sp.
TCTCCATGCCCATCCTGACGGCGGAGGCGATCTGGTGCGGCATGGCGGCGGCGGAGTTCCTCACCGTCCGGGTCTTCGACGTGCCGGAGCCGTGGTTCACCGCCCAGCTCGTCGCCCACACGCGGCTCGAGGATGTCGCCACGGGCCTAGTCAAGGGCACTGTCTTCGGTCTGCTCATCGTCCTGATCTCCTGCCATCGCGGGCTGAATGCCAGCGACGGCGCCGTCGGCGTGGGACGGGCCACGACGCAGGCGGTGGTCGACTCCTCCCTCGCCATCCTCGTCGTGAACTTCTTCCTCTCCCTCCTTCTCAACCGCTGGCTCCCGACCAGCTCCATCGATCTCTGAAACGCGATGTCCTCAGACGCCGGCATTCCCTACTTCGAGGTCTCGGACCTGCGGCAAACGCTCGCCGGCCAAGAGGTGCTGCGCGGAGTCTCCTTCTCCGTCCCGCGGGGCCGGACCACCGTCGTCCTCGGCGGAAGCGGCGCGGGGAAGAGCGTTCTTCTGAAGCATCTCAACGGGCTCCTCAAGCCGGTCTCCGGATCGGTGAAGGTGGAGGGCGTGGATCTCGGCCCCCTCTCCGAACGGGCGCTGCGCCCGATCCGGCGCCGCATCGGTGTTCTGTTCCAGGACGGCGCCCTCTTCGACTCGATGGACGTGGGGGAGAACGTCGCCTTCCCCCTCCGCGAATCGGGGGAAAAGGACGAGGCCGCCCTCGCCGCGCGCGTCGAGGAGGTCCTCTCCCTCGTCGGTCTGGGCGGACAGCAGGGGAAAATGCCCGACGCCCTCTCCGGCGGCATGCGCAAGCGCGTCTCCCTCGCCCGCGCCATCGCCCCCCGGCCCGACGCGCTGCTCTACGACGAGCCCACCGCCGGCCTCGATCCCATCCTTTCCGAGAGCATCACCCAGCTCATCCACCGGCTCAAGGAGGAGCTCCACCTCACCTCCGTCATGGTCACCCACAACCTCGGCGCGATGCGCTTTGTCGCCGACCAGGTCGTCTTCCTGAAGCACGGCGTCGTCCGCTATGCCGGGTCCGTCGCCGGTCTCGACCGATCCGAGGACGAGGCCGTGCGCGAATTCCTCCGCGCCGACGCGATGGGCCGGGAATGACCCCGGCTTCCCCGTTGCCGCCCGTCCGATTCGCGTCGATACTTCCACCCTTCACACTCCGATGGCCCCATCCCCTCGCCGCGCCGAGATTTCCGTCGGCCTCTTCCTCCTCCTCGGTATCGCCCTGACCGGTGGGCTGATCCTCCGCTTCACCCATCCACGTCTCGCCTCGACCGGCGGCTACCCCATCATCGTCGAGGTGAGGGACGCCACCGGCATCCGCGCCGGGGTTCCCGTGCGTCTCGGAGGCATCGACATCGGACGCGTCTCCGGCGACCCGGCGCTGAACGAGGATTTCGTCCTCCTCTCCATTCCCCTCGAAATCCGCCCGGAGGCCCGCATCCCCACGGGATCGACCGTGAAGGTGGGGACGAGCGGACTGATGGGGGACAGCTACGTCCGCATCCTCCCACCCGAGCAGCCCACCGGCGAGTTCCTGCCCGAAGGACACCGCATCGTCGCCCAGCCATCCGGCAATCTCGCCGACCTCGCCACCGAAGCCGGCGAGGCCCTCGACGGGATGACCGATGCCTCCGTCGAAATCCGCTCCGCCGCCCGGCAAGTCGAACGGCTCGCCGCCCGAGCGGAGGCGGAGCTGCTCACCGACCGGAACCTCTCGAATCTCGCCACTCTCCTCGAGGATCTGAAAACAACCTCGACGAACCTCCGCGCCGTCTCCGCCGACGCCGCGCCCCTGCTGGCCGAGACCCGCTCCGCCATCGCCGACATCGGAGCCGCCGCCACGGCTGCAACGACGACCTTCGCCGGGGTCGACCAGGGTGTGAAGGAGCTGACCACCACCCTCGCCACCGTGCCGCCGGTGCTTCAGGAATTCGACACCACCCTCGACGACCTGCGCAAGACTCTCGCCAAGACCACTACCCTCCTCGACCAGATCGAGAAGGGCGACGGCCTCGCCTCCGCCTTGCTGAACGACACCAGCCTGAAACGCGACTTCGAGGGTTTCCTCGACAAGCTGAACCGCAGCGGCATCCTCTTCTACCCCCGCGAAGGCGGTTCGGAAAAACCCATCCTCCCCGGACTGCGCCGGCAGCCGTGAACGCCATGCCCTTCCTCGTCATCCTGAAGCGCTTCGAAGTGTGGCTGCTTCTCGCCGTCGTCGCCGCGCTCCTCGTCTTCGCCTTCCTCCCCGAACCGGAGCCGGCCCAACCGGGTCAAGCCAGCCGCCCGACCCTGTCCACTCCCCTGGCTTCCGACGAGGGCGCACCCGAACCGGACGCGGGGCCGGAAAACGAAGCGCCGCCCGCCATCGCCCTGCGCGATGTGCGCGTACTGGACTCCCCCGGCGGCCTCATTGTCGAGACGACGCTGGCGGGCCGTTCCCCCTCCGGCGAGGATCTCGTCCTCGACGAATCGAACGTGTCCGCCACGACCGCCGAAGGCGAGACCGCGCCCCGCTTCTTCGAACCCTTCCGGGAAACGGCATCGCTCTCCGGCGTGGAGGACTCGCTTGCGACCCTGCGCTGGTGGCTCGCCCGGCCGACCGCCGCCCTCTCCCTCGATGTCGGAGGAACGACGATCCCGGTCGAGCTTCCCTGATCTCCTCCTCTCCCATTCCCCCCCCCTCTCCCCCTCCCTCATTCCCCGCATGTCCTCCCGGCAGGGCGAGTTCCTTCTCGTCAACAACAACAACACCCGCACCAAGTTCGCCCTCGCCTCGCGCGACGAGCTGCTCGACCATCGCGCCATCCCTTCGCGCGAGGTCTCCGTCGATGCCGTGCGCGCTCTGCTGTCCGACTGGAGCTACCGACGGGTCGTCCTCGCCTCCGTCGTGCCCGCCAATGTCCCCGACCTCGTCGCTTCGCAGTCCGGTCTCCCCCTCGTCGAGCTCTCCCACCGCATCGAGCTCGGAGTCGAGGTCGATTTCCCCGATCCGTCGAAGATCGGCGCCGACCGCCTCGCCAACGCCGTCGCCGTCACCGAGCACCCTTCCGACCGGCCCATCGTCGTCGTCGATTTCGGCACCGCCGTGACCTTCGACATCGTGGACGCCCGGCCCGCCTACATCGGCGGCGTCATCGCCCCCGGCCTCGACGCCATGCGCCACTACCTGCACGAGCGCACCGCCCTGCTGCCCGAGATCGAGATCGCCCGTCCGCCGTCGGCCATCGGACGGTCCACCGTCCACGCCATGCAGTCGGGCGCCTACCACGGCTACCGCGGCCTCGTCCTCGAGATCCTCGCACGGATCGCGGAGGAGCTGGGAACCCCGCCGAAAACGATTGCCACCGGAGGATATGCGGCTTTGATAGCCGACGATCTTCCCGCCATCGAATCGGTCGATCCCCACCTCACCCTTCGCGGACTGCTCCGCGTCGCCAACCTCAACTTCCCCACATGACATCCGCTCCGGTCATCGGCGTCGATTTCGGCGGCACCTCGGTCAAGCTCGCCGCCGTCGCAGACGGAACCCTCCTCACCGAGATCCTCCGCATTCCCACCCAGGACTTCGACCATCCCGACCTTCTCATCGACCGCATCGCGGAAACCATCGCCGAGGCCCGCACCGCCCACCCGGACATCGCCGCCATCGGCATCGGCATCCCAGGGGCGGTGAATTTCGCCACGGGCATGACCTACAACCTGACCAACGTGAAGGGCTGGACCGCCATCCCCCTGCGCGACATCATGGCGGAGAAGACCGGCCTGCCCACCGTGATCGAGAACGATGCGAACTGCATGGCCTACGCCGAGTGGAAATACGGAGCCGCCCAGGGCTGCCGCCACGCCGTCTGCGTCACCCTCGGCACCGGGGTCGGCGGCGGGCTGATCCTGAACGGGGAGTTGTTCCGCGGAGCCGCCTACGCCGCCGGGGAAATCGGCCAGATGAGCATCGACTTCGACGGAGTCCCCGGCCCCTATGGAAACAGCGGCGCCTTGGAACGCTACATCGGCAACCGCCAGATCGTCGAGATGGCCGAGGCCCTCTACGCCGAACGCCAGGCCGCCGCGCCCGCTCCCCTCACCCCCGAGACGCTCGCCGCCGCGGCGCAAGCAGGCGATCCCGTCGCCCTCGAGGTCTGGGACCGCGTGGCCAGGCATCTCGGCTGCTGCCTCATGAGCGTCATCTACCTCCTCAATCCCGAGGCCATCGTCGTCGGCGGAGGCGTCTCCGAGGCGGGCGACCTGCTCTTCGCCCCACTCCGCGACATGCTGCGGAGCTCTCTCACCACCGAATGCTTCGACCACCTCCGCCTCGTCCCCGCACGCTTTGGCAACACGGCCGGCATCCTCGGCAGCTCGGCCATGGCTGCGGAGCTGGTCTAGTGGTCCGTTCCAGCAAAGTTGAGGGTCGGAAATCTGTCGCCGAGGCCATTGGCCTTGATCGAAACTCGAAAGGACATCCGCCCC
>CAYSZN010000382.1:0-4484 GCA_964435425.1 uncultured Akkermansia sp.
ATGGATTTCGTGGAACTGACGAGAAGTCCGTCCTTCGCGTAGTCGCCGAAGACGGCCTTGATCGCCTTCGTCTCGCAGACGTCACCAAGGCCGGTGGAGGTGCCGTGGGCGTTGACGTAGTCGACTTCGCCGGGATTCAGCTTGGCGTGCCTCAGGGCCATCTCCATGCAGCGGCGCGCGCCGTCGCCCTCGGGATGGGGCGAGGTGAGATGGTAGGCGTCGGCGGAGACGCCGTAGCCGGTCAGCTCCGCGTAGATGCGGGCGCCGCGGCGCTTCGCGTGCTCGAGCTCCTCGATCACGACGACGCCCGCTCCCTCGCCCATGACGAAGCCGTCGCGGTCCACGTCGAAGGGACGCGAGGCGCGCTCGGGGTCGTCGTTGCGCATGGAGAGGGCCTTCATGTTGCCGAAGCCGGCGAGGCCCATGGGGCAGATGGTCGATTCCGAACCGCCCGCGACGAAGGCGTCGGCATCGCCGAACTTGATCATGCGCCAGGCCTCCCCGATGTTGTGGTTCGAGGTGGCGCAGGCGGTGACGATGCACATGTTCGGGCCGCGCAGGTCGAAATCCATCGAGACCATCCCGCTGGAGATGTTCGCGATCATCATCGGAATGGTGAAGGGCGAGACGCGCGAGGGCGACTTGTGGAGCAGGTTCGCGTGCTGCGTCTCGAGGGTGATGAGCCCGCCGATGCCGCTGCCGACCATGCAGCCGAAGCGGTCGCGGTCCACCGTGCCGAGGTCGATGCCGGAGTCGCGCATCGCCATCACCGACGCGGCCATGCCGAGCTGGGCGAAGGGATCGGCGCGGCGGGCGTCCTTGTGGTTCTTGAAGAAGGGCGCGGGGTCGAATCCGCGCACCTGTCCGGCGATCTTGCAGTCGTAGTCGGCGAGGCCGGGATTGTCGATGCGGGAGACCCCGCTCCTGCCGGAAACCAGGCTGTTCCAGAAGGTCTCGAGATCGTTTCCGATCGGCGAGACGACTCCCATTCCGGTGATGACGACACGACGTTCCATTGGCTCTGATTTCTGACGGAGGTGACGGCTAAACTCGCGTGCTTCCTATCCATTGCAAGGCGATTTCTCCCGTCCAAAAACGGGGCCTTTCCTTGGAATGGCGGGCTTCCAGACGGGTGCGCCTCAGATCTCGATGATGCGCTCGCGCTCGTTCATCGCTCCGCAGCGGGGACACTCGGCGAGGTCGTGGGAGGACGGATCCTCGAAGACGTGATCGCAGATGCCGCAGATGACGAAATGCTTGCGACGCCGGTTCTCCCGCCCTTTCCGGAAGATCTCGGCCGCGACCCAGGCGAAGAAAAGGGCGCAGAGGATCCCCACAAGGTAGACCGCGATCATTTCATCGAGCGTGACGGGAAACATGGTCAGGAGGAAGGGTTGGGGCAGAGAGGGTATGACGGACGGCAGTCCGGCACCGGATAGGGTGGCATCCCACCCGGCGGCGGTCAACCCCCGCCCAGCTCGATCCACCCCGATGCCGGGGCGTCCGCCGGCACGAAGCGCAGGGTCGACTCGATCACCGCGACCAGGTCGCGCTTCTCCGCGCTTTCCAGAGCGGCATCGACGGAGAGGACGCGCACCTCGCCTCCCGGAGCGATCTCGATGGAGCAGCGGACGGACGGCACCGCCTCGGCGAGGGCGAGATAGTCGTGGAGGACGGACCAGGGCGCAAAGGCCCTGCCCGCGAGAGCCGGATCGATCTTCACGCGCACCTTCGCGGCGGCGCTCCCGTCCGCGGAGGAAGGCAGCGGCTCGACCAGTCCCGGCCCCGCCACCAGCGAGGGAGGCGGGACCAGCTTCAGCTCGGCCCGGTGGAACGCGGGCGTGAAATGGACCCGGTTCGGATCCTGCCGCACCCGCAGGTCGGACCGTGCGGAGGGCGGCAGCAGATAGACGGTGCGGTCGGAGAGCCGCTGCAGGACCGAACGGGTCGCCGGGTCGGTCGGCTCCATCACCGTGATCCCATCTGGCTCGGTTCCGCCCCGCACCGGCGAGGGATAGACCACCTTGAAGAGGTAGAAGCCCGAGCCGTGGATGAGCACCGAAAAGAGCAGGAAGGCCGACAGATGCAGCCAGACGCGCTTTTCCCGGGTCCAGGTGAAGACCCGTCCCCGCTCGTCCTCCTCCAAAGTCGCTCTACCGAAAAAGCCCATCAGGTTAGTTGATAGATGAGAGTTGATAGTTGATAGGATCGGAACCAGCGAGTGTCCCCGATGCGGCAACCCACCCTTCGGATGAATCTGAATTTCGGCGCAAGCCGCTCATTTCCAGTCTATCAACTATTCCGCTTCCATCTTCGTCGCGAAGGAGACTTCGAAACCGGCGTCGAGGGCCAGCCGGGCGATGCCCATCACCGCGCCGTAGGGGACGGCCTCGTCGCCGAGGATGACGATCTGGCCCGAGCGCTTCAAGGCCTCCCCGAGCCGCCCGCCGAGGCTCTCGAGATCGACCCGCTCGTCGTTGAAGTAGAACTCCCCCGTGCCGTTCGGAATCAGGGTGACGATGTGTGCGTCCTCCGCCGCCGGCAGCAGGGACGAGGAGGCCGGCAGCTTCACCTCCACGCCGGATTTCAGGACGAGGTTTGAGCCGAAGAGGAAGAAGATGATCAGCAGCAGGACCACGTCCATCAGGGGAGCGGTGTAGAGCATCCCGCCGGTCCGGTCGGAGAGGGTGGATTCCAGTTTCACGGCGATCGGAATTCCAGAAGGGTTCAGGATCAGGCCCCGGCGGCCTCGCTCCCTCCGCCCGACTCTCCATGGTCCGGACGGATCGAGATGATGTCCGAGGGCTGCACGCGGAGGTCGCAGATCGTGTTCACGATCTCGATCCCGGCGCTCTCCATGTCGTGCATCAGGCTCTTCGCGTAGGCGCGGAGGTGGGAGTAGAAGACGAAGGTGGGAATCGCCACCATCAGGCCGGCCGCCGAGGTGATGAGCGCCTCGTAGACCCCCTGCGAAATCTCCGCGACCGTGGCGAAGCCGCCCACCGCATTGATCCGGACGAAGGTGTCGACCAGCCCCAGCACCGTTCCCAGCAGGCCGATGAGTGGCGCGATGTAGGCCACGGTGAGGAGCACGGCGAGATGCTTCTCGAGCTTCGGCACCTCGAGCTGGCCGCTTTCCTGCACGATCTCCTTCAGCTCGCTGCGCGGGGAGGCGTAGCGGCGGATCGCCGAGTGGATCACCCGCGCCGCCGGCCCCGGCGTCGCCGCGCATTCCGAGAGGGCTTCGGCGTAGGCCTTGTTCTTGATCAGGTTGCGCAGGCCGAAGAGCAGATCCCCCACGTCGATGCGTGCCCGGTGGAAGTAGAAGAGGCGCTCCAGAAAGATGGCGATGGCGATGACGGAGCAGCCGAGAAGAAGCCACATCAGCGGACCGCCTTTGGTGATCAAATCCATGGTGGGGAATGCGTCCAGGGGCCGGGGAAGCCGCACCGGGAAGAAAATACGTAGCACAGGATACGCGGCCATGCCAACGGTTTCGTTGCTCTACCCGGCTCGTGGACAATGGCCGGAACCGCATAAACTTCGTCCATCGCTTCCAAGCGCCGCCACCGCCTTCGCGGCACCATGGTTTCTTCCCACAGGCCCCACCCCATGACCCAGCCCATCGCAACACCCCGCGTCGCCATCGTCGGCCTCGGCTTCGGTGCCGAGTTCATCCCCATCTACCAGCGCCACCCGCACGCCGAGATGGCCGCGATCTGCCAGCGCAATCCCGAGTCGCTCCAAGAGATCGGCGACAAGTTCGGCATCGCGAAGCGCTACACCGACTACGCCGAACTCCTCGCCGATCCCGACATCGACGCCGTCCACATCAACACCCCCATCCCCGACCACGCCGCCCATACCCTCGCGGCCCTCCGCGCGGGCAAGCACGTCGCCTGCACCGTGCCGATGGCCACCTCGGTCGAGGACTGCAAGGCCATCGTCGATCTCTGCGCCGAGACCGGCTTGCGCTACATGATGATGGAGACCGTCGTCTACGCCCGCGAGTTCCTTTTCATGAAGGAGCTCTACGACCAAGGCGAGCTCGGCAAGCTGCAATTCCTCAAGGCCAGCCACCAGCAGGACATGGACGGCTGGCCGGGCTACTGGCCGGGCCTGCCTCCGATGCACTACGCCACCCACTGCGTTGGCCCCGTCCTCGGGCTCGCGCGGAACGAAGCCGAATACGTGAGCTGCTTCCCCAGCGGCACCATCCGCGAGGAGATGCACGCCTGCTACGGTTCGCCCTTCGCTGTCGAGACGACGCACATCAAGTTCCACAAGAGCGATCTCAGCGCCCAAGTCTACCGTTCCCTCTTTGACGTGGCGCGGCAATATCGCGAGAGCTTCGAGGTCTACGGTTCGAAGAAGGCCGTCGAATGGCCTCTCGTCGAGCACGAGCCCCTCGTCGTCCACACCGCGAAGCGCCCCGAGCCGGAGATCCCCGATCGCGTCGAATGTCCCGACTACGGCCATCTTCT
>CAYSZN010000383.1:0-4478 GCA_964435425.1 uncultured Akkermansia sp.
CGCCGCGTCATGGGCAAGATTTTCAACGATCTCGAGATCAAGGGCTGGTGCCGCGAGTTCGAGGTGAGGAACGGGGTGCGGGAGGAGGAGTGACGGGGAGGGGGACGTTTCAAGCCCCCGCAGAAGCCCGGTCCTTCGCCGGGACTTGGCAAGTCCCGTTCCTTGGGAAGCAGGCGCTGCAAAGGCCAAGGAAGGAGGCTTGCCAAGCCTCCACCCCCTGCATGGCACCGCCCGAGACTCCGGTGGGACTTGAAAAGTCCCGCTCCTTTGAGGCATCGCGGAGTGGCCGGGATTTTTCCTTGTGCCGATGTGGAGGACGGAGATAAGCTCCCGCCATGCGACCGCTTTGGGCTTTTCTGATCTGTCTTGCTCCGGCTGCGGTCGGCTACATTTACCTGCTTGTTGCGGAGGGGAGTGGGGATATGAAGGACGTTGATCGGGCTCTCTGTACGTTCTTTTATAGTGCTCCCATTGTGGGAGTTGTCGCCGCAGTCTTTGTTTTCAGAGCGATGGCCAAGGCGGAAAGTTCCCATGCAGTGAGATGGATCTGTGCGCTCATCGTTGCTCCGCTCGTGGCCGCCGCCTATGTGGCTATGGGGTTCGTTGGGTGCGTGGCAGCCGCGAATTTCCGGTAACCTCCGACTGATGCTGGTCGCCGCCATCTGTCAGACTGCCGTTTTTGTTTTCTTGGCTTCCACTCGCAGATGAAGTAATGATTTTCGTGGACTGTCTTGATGGGAGCTTTTAGGAAATTTCTGATTTGTCTCGCTCCGGCGATCCTCGCCTACATCCTTATCTTGGCCGGGAAGGATCGTATGCTCGGCCTGGCCGTCATCCTGATCGCCATTGGGGGCGTGATCGCCGGATCCTGTGTCACCGTCAAGCTCCACCGCTCGATGGATCCACAGAATGAAGCGACCGTACTCAAGGGGTTTTTGGGTATTCTCACATTCGTCGGAGTCTTGGTCGGCTATTTCTCGCTGGGAATGGCCGGTTGCTGCGGGATTGCGATGCTGTCCGAGTCCTTTCGTTGAGGAAGCGAAGTTCCGATGAGTCCTGATTCCACCGTCCAACTCCTCAAGCGAACCACGAGCTTCTGCCCGGCCTGCCGCGAGTCTGTTCCCGCCAGAGTCGAGAAACGCGGTGGGGAAAAAGCCGAGGAGGTCTGGCTGGTGAAGTCCTGCCCGTTCTGCGGTCCGCGCGAGGTGCGGCTCAGCTCCGACGCCCGCTTCTACTGGCTTTCCCAAGGCCAGCGCGAGGTCGAGCCTTCGGCTTGCGGGGCGGGTTGCGGCTGTGCCGGCTCCGCCTCGGGAGACCGCGTCGGCTTTCTCGGGGGCAACGCGACGCGCCCGCTCTCGCCGACGAATGCGACCGAGACCATGTCCACCTGCCTCGCCCTCATCGAGATCGTCGATTCCTGCAATCTCGCCTGTCCCACCTGCTTCGCCGATTCGCCGGTCGGGGCGGGGGACAGGGTCTCGGCCGTTCCGCTGGCGGAGTTGCAGGATCGCATCGATAGGGTGATCCGGCGCAAGGGGAAGATCGAGATTCTGCAACTGTCGGGAGGCGAGCCGACCCTGCATCCGCAGTTCTTCGAGCTGCTCCGCTGGTGCCGCGAGCATCCGGGGATCGACTACGTGCTGGTGAACTCCAACGGCCTGCGCCTCGCGCGGGACGCGGCCTTCGGCGAGCGACTGCGGGAGGAGGTGGAATACGGGCGCTTCCAGTTCTACCTGCAATACGACGGAGACGCCGCCGCCGAGAGGCTGCTGCGCGGGGCCAACCTCCTCGATCTGAAAGAGCGCGCCATCGAGCGGGCGGGGAGGCTGGGGATTCCGCTCACCCTCGCCATGACGGTGATCCCGGAGAACCTCGACCGGCTCTGGGACACGGTCGCCTTCGGCCTCCGCCACGACCACGTCCGGGGCGTCGCCTTCCAGCCCCTGTTCGGGAGCGGGCGCAATCCGTCCGGGCGCGGGGAGGTCCGCCTCAACACCGCCGACCTCATCCTCGGTCTGGTGGAGCAGTCGGGCGGGCGGCTCCGCCATGAGGATTTCACACCGCTGCCCTGCGGCGATCCGAACTGCGCGACGATCGGCTATCTCCTGAAGATGGACGGGGAAATCCGCTCGATCAGCGACTTCGTCGATTTCGGGACGCTGCAAGGCTTCCTCGCCGACCGCATTCGATACCGGCTCGAGGACCTCGCGAAATGCGGCTGCGAATCGGAGCCGCTCGGGAGGCTGCTGCACGATCTGGAGATGGACGAGCGCCACACCTTCCGCCTCTTCATCAAGCCGTTCATGGACGGCGAGGATTGGGACGAGGACCGCATCGACCGCTGCTGCACCCATGTGATCCGGCCCGACGGGCGCCTCGATTCCTTCTGCCGCTACTACCGGAACGGAGGCACGGCGGTGTGGCGTCCGGCTGCCCTCGTCGGGGCGGCGACGGCGTGATGGACTGGAGCCGACAAGCCGAGGCGGGCTGGATCTACGCCCTCGTGACCTTCGTGGGCCTCGGTCTCGGCGCGTGGTTCTGGTCGCGACGGGTGCGGGAGACGCCCTCCGCCTTTGCCGTCTTCGTCGGGGCGGTGGTCGGGGCCTACGCCGGGGCAAAATTGCTCTTCGTCCTCGTCGAGGGCTGGGCCTTCCTCGGCGAACCCGGCGGATGGATGAAGCTGGCCGCAGGCAAGACGATCTTGGGGGCTTTGCTAGGGGGATACGCTGGCGTCGAGGTGGCCAAGCGGCTCGTGGGCCATCGCGAGCCGACGGGGGACTGGTTTGCCGTCGGGGTGCCGCTGGCGATCGCGGCGGGACGCCTCGGCTGCCTGCGCTACGGCTGCTGCCTCGGGGTGCCGGTCGATGCGGCTTCGCCTTGGGCGCTCGTCGCCCGTGATGGGGTGGCGCGCTGGCCGGCCGTTCCGGTGGAACTGGCCTTCAATCTGCTTTTCGTCGCCGCGATCCTGCCGATGGTCAGGTGGAAAGGCTCGCCAAAGGCGTGGTGGAGGGGGCAATGCTTCCATCTCTACCTGATCGCCTACGGCCTTTTCCGCTTCGGGCACGAGTTCCTCCGCGACACGCCGAAATCCGCTTGGGGGATCGGCGGGTATCAGGTGGCGGCGTTGGCGCTGGTCGTGCTCGGGGCGATTCAGGGATGGCAGAGGGGGCGGAGTCCCGGTAGAAGGTGGGAAAGGTGAAAGGTCCGAATGGCACGGGATCCGGGGCGGGTCTTCGGGACTTGGTCGATTTCGGAATCTTTGCAGCTTCGGCGAATGGCAGGGCCGCGCGGCCAAGCGGACATGCAGACGACATCTCTCTACGACATCGCTCCGCTTTGCGGCGATCGTGCTTCAAACGATTCCACATGCTCGGCATCGAATCTCACTCCGGCTCCATCTCGGCGAGGCGGGCCTTCAGATCCGCGTTCTTCGGGTCGAGTTCGAGGGCCTTCCTGAAGTAGTCGGCGGCGACCTCCCTCTCCTTCAGCTTCGCCAGGGTCTGGCCGATGTGGTCGTAGATCACGGGATCGGGGGACTCGATGAGGCGCTCGGCCTCTTTCAATTTCACGAGGGCGCGGGGGAAGTTGCCGGTTTGGAAATACCACCAGCCGACGGTGTCGGCGATGGCGCCGCTTACGGGGTCGAGGGCCGCGGCCTCTTTCGCCATCTCTCCAGCTTCCTCCAGATTCTCGCGGCGGTCGATCCACATGTAGGCGAGGTAGTTGAGGACGGTGGCGGTGAACTCGGGCGAAACGTCGCCCGGCCCATTGGCCCGGATCAGGCCGAGCGTTTGGCGGAAGAGCGCGGCGGCCTCGTCGAAGTTCCCGGCCCGCTCGTGGGCGGCGGCATGGCGGAAGTGGAAATACTCGTTCGTCAGATGGGAAGACGCGTCCGTTGCCAGTTCGAGGGTCTTTTCGAATTGGGCGATGGCCTCCTTCCAGCGTTCCTGGCTGGCGAGCGCGAAAGTCAGGAGAAAGGGAAAGTCGGGTGATTCGGGGAAGCGCTTCGCCGCGGCCTCGAGGAGGGTGGTGGCTTCCTTGTATTCCTGCGCGTCGAGCATCAGGCGGGCGAGGGCGACATGGTCGGCCTCCTTCCCGCCCTGGGCCTCGAGCGTCCGCAGGAGGTAGGGAATGGCTTCCTTGAAGCGTCCCAATTCCAATAGGAGTTTTGTGATTTGCTTGTCGAGGTCGGAGGTCTGCTCCTCCTTCTCCGAAAGCTCCTTCAGGATTTGCAGGGCGCCCTCCTTGTCACCCTGCGCTTCGAGGGCGTCGGCGAGGCGAAGGCGCTTCTCGATGCGCTCCTTCGGATCGCTGGCGGCTGCGTCCTGGGCGTGGAGGGCCGGGGAGAGAGCGAGGAGAAGGAGGACGATCAGGCGTTTCATGGCGGAATGGGCGGGGGCGAAACGAAGATCGCCGTTCCCCGAGGAGACTTGGAGAACGGCGACCGTGTTTCGTTCAATCGATGGGCGGGGGGATCA
>CAYSZN010000384.1:0-4472 GCA_964435425.1 uncultured Akkermansia sp.
TCCAGAGCGAACTTCGTGGAATCGGCTCAAATCATTCGGGCCGTCGGGTGATGGCACGGGATGATTGAAGCTCGATCCAAAACCCAAAATCCACATGAAACCACTGTTTGCCCACACTCTTGGAACCACCGCGAGGAAGCCCTTGGCGCACTTGGCGGTGTCGTTGCTAGCGCTTTTCCTCCTTCAGGGCGTCTGCCACGCCCAAGACACCGACGGAGATGGCCTCTCCGACTACGACGAGATCTACGTCTACGGCACCGATCCCTACGACATGGATACCGACAACGACAGTTTCGACGACGGGTTTGAAGTCGCATATGGAAGCGACCCCCTCGATGGCGGGTCGATTCCATATCATCACAATCCCGATACCGACGGCGATGGACTTAGCGACAACGAAGAATCGACATATGGCACTGACCCATACAATCCCGACACGGACGGGGACGGGCTTACGGATTGGGAAGAGATTTGTATTTATGGAACCAACCCCTTGGATGTGGACACCGACGGCGACGGTCGCTCCGACTACGACGAAATCTTCATCCACGGCTCCAGTCCATTGGTTTATGACGAATGATCAATCAAATCCCCATGACAAGCGGCAGGGATTCCGCCCCACTGTTGTTCCATGTCGGCAACGACGATGGGCAGACCCAGCGAAGGTGGAACCTGTCGCCGAGGCCAGCGGCCCCGGTCGAGCGTCGCAAGGACGTCCGGTCCGCGCCCGATGGACGCGGCGACCGCGCTGGCGCGTCATCCGAAGTCGGGCAGGCGAATGGGAAGCCCGGCGGGCCGGTCCTCCACCCATCGTCCTTGCTGGAATGGCCCCCTCCGCTGAATGGCTCGGGATGAAGGCCTGCTTTCGACGAAACAAGAAACGGCGACCCGTTTTGGCGCGAAGCGTGGTAGGGACGCACCGCCGGGGCGTCCGTCGCGCAACACAGGCCATCCGACGCGGACGCTCCATCGGACGGGCAAGGATTTGGCGACCCCGGACGGTCAATGCGTTCGCCTCATCCCGTGCCATCCCCCCCTCCCCTCAAGCCGGATCGTCTCCGCGCCGGGCCGAATAGAGGCTGCTGATGCCGCCACATTGCGGCTCCCAGCGCGGCGAGGAGAAACCGTTTCGCTCCAGCAAGGCCATCATCGCCTCGCCCGAGGGAAAGCGCTCGATCGAGTCGCCCAGGTAGGCGTAGGCCTCGCGGTTTCCGGCGAGGGTGCCCGCGAGCCCCGGCAGGATGCGGTGGAGGTAGAAGCGATAGGGAGCACACAGCGCCGCCCGCTGCGGCAGGGAGAAGTCGAGCACGACGAGGAGCCCGCCGGGCTTCAGCACCCGGGCGAACTCGCGCAGGGCCGCGGCCCAGTCGGCCATGTTGCGCAGGCCGAAGCCGATGGTGAGGGCGTCGAAGGCACCTGCCGCGAAGGGCAGCTCGAGACCGTCGGCGACGAGGAGGTCGCCGAGCCCGCGCTTCCGTGCCTCGGCGAGCATGGGCGCGCAGAAATCGACGCCGACGACGCGGACACCCGGCACTCCGTCGCGCACGGCACGGGCGAGATCGCCGCTGCCGGTGGCCACGTCGAGGACGAGGCGGGCCCCGGCCTCGCGGAGCCTCTGCGCGACCCTCCGCCGCCAGAGGACGTCGATCCCGAGGCTGAGGACGTGGTTCGTCAGAACGTAGCGGCTCGCGATCGACGAGAACGCCCGATGGACGAAATGCGGGTTCTGATCCTGGCTGGACACGGTCTCTCCCCCTTTCCGGCGATGCTCACGAGAGGACTCGAACCTCCACGGGTCTCCCCACTAGATCCTGAATCTAGCGCGTCTACCAATTCCGCCACGTGAGCGACGGGCCGAAGCGAGCGGCTAAGAAACACCGGTCTTGGGGGATGACAACCTCTTTTTCCTGACCTCTTGCTCTTACTCTTTACTCTTACCTCCTTACTCTCTCCCCATGCCCGGCGCAGGAGTATGAGCAAGGAGTAGGGAGTAAGAGGTCTGCGATAAGATTCCCTTGGCGGGCGGGAGATCAGGGGGCAGGCTGGCATGGATCCAACCCTCTCCTGTGCAGCTCCCCATCCTCTTCCATTGGCGCGACGCCGTCTGCCGCACCGCCCCGGCAAACATGGCGCTGGACGAAGCCCTCTTCGACTGGTCGGCCGACCAGGGCGTGGCGGCGGTGCGACTCTATCATTGGGACCGGCCCGCCAGCACGGTCGGATACTTCCACCGGGGACCGATCCCCCACGCGGAATCAGTGCGCCGCTTCACGGGAGGCGGGCTGGTCGAACACGGGTCCGACCTCACCTTCTGCCTCGTCCTCCCCCAGGGCTCCCCTCCGGCGCTCGCGGCCGCCGGAGAACGATACCGCTGGATCCACGAAACCATCGCCAGCGCCCTCGGCCAGGAAACGGAGGCCCGCGTCGCGCTCGCACCGGACGAAACGCCGCACGCCACCGGTCCCTGCTTCGCAAATCCCGTTCCCTGGGATCTGCTCGACACGGCCACGGGCCGGAAGATCGGCGGCGGCGCGCAGCGGCGCTCTCGTGGGGCGGTGATTCACCAGGGCAGCCTGCGCCTTCCGCCTCCCCTGCGGCAACCCGGGGCGGATTGGATCGAGGCCTTCCTCACTGCCCTCGCGGTCGAGGCCATGCCTTTGGTCGAGACGGTCCGCGAGCAGCTCCTCGCCGAGATTCCCGCCCGAGAGGCGGCCCGATACGGGAACGCGTCGTGGAATTTGACGCGTCGTGGAATTTGAAAACGGAACGCTGAACCCTTCCGAACGAACGACGGCTCAGCAGAAACGCCTCGCCCCACCTTCGCCATCCTGTAGCTCCGGTCGACGTCAAAGGGACGTTCGATCCGCGCCCAATGGACGCGGCTACAGCGCTGGCGCGTCCTTCTTGCGGGAATTGCCACCAGCCGGACTGAACACTGCCAAACTGAAAACTGAAAAACTTCCCCCTTGAACTTATTTCAAGGGACGAAGACACTTGCCACCCCATGAGCCAGGAATTTTTCCCCGGAATCCCCGTCATCCCCTTCGAGGGGCCGAAGTCCCGAAATCCACTCGCCTTCAAGCACTACGATGCCGAGGAAACAGTGGGAGGCAAGACGATGCGCGAGCACCTGCGCTTCGCCTGCGCCTACTGGCACACGATGCGGAACGGCCTCGCCGACCCCTTCGGCGGCGCCACGGCGGAACGGCCCTGGGACGACGGCAGCGACTCCGTCGAGAACGCGAAGCGGCGCGTCTGGGCGATGTTCGAGTTCATGCAGAAGTGCGGGATCGGCCACTACTGCTTCCACGACCGGGACGTCGCTCCGGAGCTGAACGACCTCCAGGCCTCGAACGACGCCCTCGACGCCGTCGCCGACGAGCTGGAGAAGGCGCAGCAGCAGACCGGCATCAAGCTGCTCTGGGGCACGGCCTGCCTCTTCGCGCACAAGCGCTACAACCAGGGCGCGGGCACATCCCCCTATGCAGATGTCTTCGCCTACGCCGCCGCGCAAGTGAAGAAGGCGCTCGAGACGACCCACCGCCTCGGCGGCGAGGGCTACGTCTTCTGGGGCGGACGCGAGGGCTACGCGACGCTCTACAACACCGACATCAAGCGCGAGCTGAACCACCTCGCGGCCCTTCTCAAGATGGCGGTGGCGCACAAGCGGAAGATCGGGTTCAAGGGCGACTTCTTCATCGAGCCCAAGCCCCGCGAACCCTCCACGCACCAGTACGACTCGGATTCCGCGGCGTGTCTGAACTTCCTCCGCGAGCACGGTCTCTTCGGCGAGCTGAAGCTGAACATCGAGACGAACCACGCCACCCTCGCCGGCCACACGATGATGCACGAGCTCGAGGTCGCCATGGCGGCGGACGCGCTCGGCTCCATCGACGCGAACACCGGCGACGAGCTGATCGGCTGGGACACCGACCAGTTCCCCACCAACGTCTACCTCACCACGCAGATCATGCTCTGCGTCCTGCGCATGGGCGGCTTCACCTCGGGCGGGCTCAACTTCGACGCGAAGTGCCGACGCGAGAGCTTCGAGCCGGTCGATCTCTTCCATGCCCACATCGGCGGCATGGACGCCTTCGCCCGCGGACTCAAGACCGCCCACGCCATCCTCCAAGACGGTCGCCTCGACGCCTTCAAGCAGGAGCGCTACGCTTCCTTCGACAGCGACATCGGCGCGAAGATCGAAGCCGGCGAAATCGGTCTCGAGGAACTCGAAGCCTACACCCTGCAACACGGCGAACCAAGCACGAAGAGCGGGCGTCAGGAGATGCTGGAGAATCTGATCAACGAGTTTGTTTGAGGAGCCAGGAGCTGGAATCCTGCCAAAACACCCAAAAACCACGCGTGCGCTCCTAGTTCCTAGCTCCCCATGCTCTCCTTCCGCCTCTTCGGCTTTCCTGTCCGCATCGAGTGGATGTTCTGGGTCCTCTGCGTGCTGCTGGGGATGCCCTATC
>CAYSZN010000385.1:0-4457 GCA_964435425.1 uncultured Akkermansia sp.
CACCACGATCATCGAAAGCGGCATCGACATCCCCAATGCCAACACCATCATCATCGATCGGGCCGACCGCTTCGGGCTCGCCGACCTCTACCAGATCCGGGGCCGCGTGGGCCGGGCCGACCGTCGCGCCTACGCCTACCTGATGCTGCCGCCGGACATGCTCACTGTGGGCGACGCGCGCAAGCGCATCAACGCGATCAAGCAATACTCGTCCCTCGGCGCGGGCTTCAAGATCGCGATGCGCGACCTCGAGATCCGCGGCGCGGGGAACCTGCTGGGTACGCAGCAGAGCGGCCACATCGCCGCGATCGGCTTTGACCTCTACTGCCAGTTGCTGAAGCAATCCGTCGCGAAGCTGAAGGGCGAACCCGCCGCCGCACGGATCGATCTCTCGATGCACGTCGATTTCCTCCGCACCAACGAGGCGGCTTGGCTGAAGAACCCGGCGGAGGGGCTGCCCGCCTTCATCCCCGCCGACTACATGCCCGAGGCGCGGCTTCGCATCACCGCCTACCGCGAGCTGGCCGAGGCCTCGCAGCCGGAGGACCTCGACGGCCTGCGGGAGAACTGGACCGACCGCTTCGGCCAGCCGCCCGCGCCGGTGCGTCATCTCCTCGCCGCCACCGAAATCAAGATCCGCGCGGCGCACAAGGGCTGCAGCGCCCTGGAAATCCAGGAGGGCAAGCTGAAGCTGACCAAAAACGGCAGGTACATTCAAATAAACGGCAAATTCCCGCGTTTAATCGGGGACAACGAGGAAGAATGGCTCGAGTCGGCCCTCGACTGGGTTCTCGACCTGTGAAAGATTGAAGACGCCATGCGACTTCCCCAGCCTATGAGCACCCCAGCACTCCGGTTTCCGGCGTTTCTCGCCGCCTTCATATCCCTGCTTTCCCTTCCTCTGGGCGCGGCACCCGTCGAGTTGAACCGCATCAAGGCGGTCGTCAACGGCGAGCCCATCACCCAGACCATGGTCGACCAGGCCGTGCAGACCCAGGTGCAGGTGTGGCTGATGGGGAACAAGGGCATGGTCGGCCGGGCCGAGGCCGAGCGCGAGATCCGCCGCATGGAAGCCACCGCGCTCGAGGACCTCATCGACCGCAACCTCATCCTCAGCGAATTCAAGAAGCTCGGCGGACAGATCAAGGACCAGTTCGTCGACGAGTCAATCAACCGCTTCATCACCGACCGCTTCAAAGGCGACCGCGACCAGTTCCTCGCCGAGCTGAAGAAATCGGGCATGACCATCGCCCAGTTCCGCGACATCCAGCGCGACCAGATCGCGATCCAGGCGCTGCGCTCGAAGCACGGTGGCGAGGACGCCATTCCCAACACGCCGTGGGAGAAGCGGGCGAAGTACAACGAGATCAAGGGCGAGTTCGCCTCCGAGGGCCAGCCGAAGGTGCGCCTCATGTCCATTCCGAAGCAGACCGACTCCAGCAGCCAGGCGGCGCAGCAGAAGGTCCTCGAGGAGGTCATGGGCAAGCTCCGCAGCGGGGGCGACTTCGGCGAGCTCGCGAAGAAGCATTCCGCCGACAGCTTCGCCAGCAAGGGCGGCTACGTCGGCGTGCTCGGAAAGAACGAGCTCAACGAGGGCCTCACCCGCGCCGCCTACAGCCTGCCCGCCGGACAGATCAGCCAGCCCCTCGACGGCGGCATCAACTGGCACATCATCAAGGTCGATTCCCGGGTCGGGCAGAAGACACCGTCCTTCGAGGAGCTCGAGGAGGAGATCGACCGACGCCTGACCATCGACAAGCGGAAGAAGAACCTCGAAGGCTGGCTGAAGAAGCTCCGCCGCGATGCCAACGTGCGCATCTACGGGGAGTGAGGCCGAATCTGGAAATCCGGCGGCAGCCGGGTGGGGCGAACCGTCCTCGGTGAGCCGACGCGTCGGAAGGGCTGGAGGGGCACGCTCTGTCGAATCCTCGTCCTGACGACGCCCGACGACGGCTCGGCAGGGACGCCTCGCCCCACCTTCGTCGAATCGGACCGCTTGGCAGCGATGCCAATCCGATCCGGGGAGCGCAATCCTCCAGATCGTTTTCTGGATTTCGTATGAGGCGGGCTTGACGGTGCGGCACCGGACCATACATTATAATGTATGGTCCGCACCCAAATCTACCTTACTCCTTCGGAGGTCCAAGGCGTGGCTAGAGTCGCCTCGGAGACCGGCCGCAAGCAGAGCGAAGTGATCCGCGAGGCGATCGACCAGTATTTAGTGCGCCTCGGCCCCCAGGACCGGCTCGGACGCTTGCGAGCAGGGCGGGAGCTGTGGAAGGACCGGGACGACGTCTCACTGGAGACCCTGCGGGACGAATTCGAGCGCTTCTGAAGATGCTGGTCGATACAGACATCCTCATCGACTACCTGCGCGGACGCGCCGAAGCCGTCGAGTTCCTCGAGGCGAACATCGATTCCGTATCCATTTCCGCCGTGACGGTGGCCGAGCTGTTCCAAGGCGTGCGCGAGGGCCGCGAGCGCACCGATCTCGCCACGATGCTTTCCGCCATGGTCGTGATGCCCTTGACCGAGGAAATCGCCGAGCAGGCCGGGCTCTTCCGGCGGGACCACCGTGCCAGCATGGGATGCGGACTGGCCGACTGCATGATCGCCGCCACCGCCGCCAAGCACCGGCTCGAGTTGGCGACGCTGAACGCGCGGCATTTCCAAATGCTGCCACAGGTCACGACTCCCTACACCAAACCGGGAGCCGCGCCCCGATGAAAGGCGGATGCCTCCGCCGGAAAATCGCGTAGACTCCTCCCGTGCGCGTCCTTGCCATCGATCCGGCGCTGCGGAACACCGGTTTCGCCGTCATTGAGGAAAGCTCCCCTGCCTCCGGCCGCCGGACGCAGCGGGCGCTGGCCTACGGCGTGATCCAGAACCGCCGCGACCTCCGCCAGTCGGGCTGCCTCGTCGCGATCCGC
The DNA here is from genome assembly GCA_964435425.1 of uncultured Akkermansia sp. GTDB lineage: Bacteria > Verrucomicrobiota > Verrucomicrobiia > Verrucomicrobiales > DEV007 > Arctic95D-9. The sequence goes on from CAYSZN010000385.1 coordinate 2,931, forward strand.
GAGCGCCTCGTCGAGGTGATCCGCGAGCATTCGCCCGAGGTCTGCGCGGTCGAGGGGGTCATCTTCGTGCAGAGCTACCGCACCGCCATCACCCTCGGGGCCGCACGCGGGGCTGCCCTCCTCGCCGCCGCCGAGCACGGGCTGGAGATCTACGAATACGCCCCAAAGCGGGTGAAGCAGGCCGTCGTCGGGCGCGGCGCGGCCGACAAGCAGCAGGTCGCCTTCATGATGCGCGCCCTCCTCGGCCTCGTCGAGACGCCGCCCTCCGACGCCGCCGACGCCCTCGCCATCGGCCTGGCGCATTGCTACGCGCACGATCCGAAGCGCGCCGCCGTCCTCGATCGGCCCGTGCCGCTCTGACCCGTCCGACGTTTTTTCCGATGAGCCCGGAGGACTCCCGCAACATCTTGATGCTCGCCGCCGTCGAGGAGGCCGACGAGGGCGGCCTCGTCCTCTCTCCCGAAGAACGCCACGAGGCCTCGCGCCGGACAGGCGCTCCCCTGCCCGCGAATCCCGGTCGAGCCCGCGAGGAGGCCTTTCTCGCCGCCCGCGCCACCGCCCTGCTGGAGCGGCTCCATGGACGCCTTTCCGGCACCGCCTGGCTCGATCCCGGCGCGCCCGCCCATCCCTCGCGACATCCGGGGCTCGTCCTCGGCCTGCTCCTCCTCGCCGCCGTCGTCGGCTATCTTTCGAACGAGCTCGGACCGGAGAGGCGGATCAACATTCTCTCCTTTCCCCTGCTCGGCATCCTCGGATGGAGCCTGCTCGTCTATCTGCGCGAGATCTGGCTCTTCGTCTCGCGGAAACGCCCGGAGCTCTTCACCCGACTCTTCGCCCGCCTCGCGCCGCGGCCGGTGGAGAATACGACGGACGATCCCGCTGCCAGCGTCCTCGCCGGGGCACGACGCCTCTTTGAAAAACGCTGGGCACAGCTCTCCGCCCCGGCGACGGCGGCGCGGCTGAAGTCGCTCCTCCACCTCGCCGCCCTCGTCCTCGCGGGCTCGGCCATCGGCGGGATGTACGCCCGAGGCATCGCCAACGAATACCGCGCCGTGTGGGAGAGCACCTTCATTTCGGAAAGCGCCCAGCTCCGCCCCCTCCTCGAAGTCGTCCTCGGTCCCGCCGTCGCGCTCAGCGGGGGGGAGCTGCCCTCCATCGAGCAGCTCGACGCCATCCGCGGAGCCGACGCCACCGGCGAAAGCGCGGCCCGCTGGATCCATTGGTACGCGCTGACCATCGCGCTCTTCGTCCTCGCCCCCCGGGCGATCCTCGCCCTCGTCTGGCGGTTCCGCGCCGCCCGCCTCGCGCGCGCGCTCCCCTACCGCGAGACCGCGCCGCGCTACTACGCCCGGCTCCTCGCGACTTCCTCGGGATCGGCCCGCCGCGCCGTCCTCGTCCCCTACGCCTTCGACCCTGACGAAACCACCAAAGCCGCTCTCGTCCGGCGTCTCGAGGACGAGTTCGGCGCGGCCGTCGAGGCCGTCTGGCTGCCGTCCATCGCCTTCGGCGACGAGGAGGAAAAGACGG